>DASSGP010000190.1:0-5248 GCA_035693405.1 Rudaea sp.
CGCTCGGTCACCTCATGCAGATTGACCGTCGTCAGGTGCGGCTTGTGGCCGCCATGCAGCAACCGATCGGCAAGATTGGCCAGCCGGTCGGCCTCGGTCATGATCATCTCGGCCAGGCGCGCGAGCTCCGGCTCGGGCAGACGCCGCTTGAGCAGTTGCGCGGCGCCGCGGATGCCCGCGAGCGGATTCTTCACTTCATGCGCCAGCCCGCGCAGGCTTTCGGACAGACGCGACGGCGGCGCGACGGCACCTTCAGGCGCCACGCGGTGGATCTCGAGCACAACGCCGCCATCCTGGGTTGCACTGGCAATAATGTCGGCGCTGAACACGTCCCCGGAAGCTGCGACGACGCGCTCGCTGCGAGACGCCACGGCGTTTTGCTGCTGACGCGCACGCTCGGCTATCGGCGCCAGTACGGCCCCTGCTGGACCAAAATCGGCGAGCGTGGCACCGCGCAACTTCGGCGAACCAACCTCGAAAAGCTCACAAAACGCCGCGTTTGCGCCAGAAAAATGTAATGCCGAATCCAAGACGGCGACGCCCGTTACGAGTTGCTCTAAGAGCGAGCCACGGCGCAGGCCGTCGCCGATTGGGGCGATCCCATCGTTCATTGCACCAGTCTAGTGCAAAACGGTGCTGCATGGCACCACCGAACGCAGTCCCTCGATTCAACCGCTCGATCTTCCATGCCGGGTTGATGAAATCGAAAAACTTTTGCCGGAAGCGATCGGTTACTATCTCAGGGATTCGCAATTTATGCGCCAACGGACGGCGTCTCGTGAACCGTTTCGCCGAGGGGAGTCGGGAATGGTTTTCAACTGCCTCGCGTTCGTGGTCTTTTTTGCGTTGGTGCTCGGTCTGCATTCGTTGCCGCTGCCGTGGACCGCCAAGAAGATCAATCTGCTGATCGCCAGCTACATCTTCTATGCGGCGTGGAATCCGCCGTTCGTGATTCTGCTGTGGATCTCCACCGTCGTCGACTGGTACGCCGCGCGCGGACTCGTCGAAGCCAAGCGCCAGGCCGCCCGGCATGCCTGGATGCTGCTGTCGGTCATCGCCAATCTCGGCATGCTCGGCTTTTTCAAGTACGGCCAGTTCCTGCTCGACAACTTCACCGCATTGATGGCTGCGATCGGGGTGAACTACCAGCCGGCGCACTACGACATCGTGCTGCCGGTCGGAATCTCTTTTTATACTTTTGCCACATTGTCCTACACGCTCGACGTGTACCTGCGCCGTGCGCTGCCGGCGCGCAACTTCCTCGACTACGCGTTGTTCGTGACATTTTTCCCGCACCTCGTCGCCGGCCCGATCATGCGCCCGACCGAGCTCGTGCCTCAGTTCGCCCAGCCGCGTCGCGCGACCGGCGACCAGCTGCGCTTCGGCCTTGCGCTGATGACGCTGGGCCTGTTCAACAAGATCGTGCTCGCCGACAGCTTCCTCGCGACCGCGGCCGAACGCATCTACGACAGCGACAAGCTGCCCGGCGCGCTCGACGCCTGGATCGGCACACTCGCGTTCAGCGGCCAGATCTTCTGCGACTTCGCCGGCTACTCGACGACCGCGATCGGCGTGGCGTTGTGCCTGGGCTTTGCCATGCCGGACAACTTCCGCTTTCCTTACGCCGCGGTCGGCTTTTCCGATTTCTGGCGACGCTGGCACATCACGCTGTCGTCGTGGCTGCGCGACTACCTGTACATCCCGCTTGGAGGCAATCGCCACGGCGCCGCCCGCACCTATGCCGCGCTGATGGGAACGATGCTGCTCGGCGGCCTGTGGCACGGCGCCAACTGGACATTCGTCGCCTGGGGCGGGTTGCACGGATTGTATCTGGCCGTCGAGCGCGTGCTGCGCGCGAAATTCGCCGGCTATCGCCCCGGGCCGCTGATGTTCGTTGCGCTCGGCCTGCTGACCTATACGTTGATCAATCTGACCTGGGTGTTCTTCCGCGCCAAGACCTTTGGCAAGGCCTGGGACGTGTTGCGCGGAATGCTCGGCCTGAACGCTGAGGCCAAACCGATACTGACGACGTACTTCATCGTCTCGGTCGGTTTCATCGTCGGCAGCATCGTGCTCGTGCACTGGATGATGCGCGGGCGCACGCTCGAGTCGGTCGTCTCGCGCGCACCGGCGTTTGCCGTTTCGGTCGTATGGGCGCTGATGGCTTTCGCCATCGTCATTGCACAGGGATCTGGAAATGCATTTATCTATTTCCAGTTCTGAGGCGCTCGTGGACGCGCCGGGCATGAACGATGCGACGGCCGGTGACGAGCATGCGATCCATCGGCGCGAGACGGCTTCCGACCGCCCCGGCGTCGCGCAACCGGTGCCAAAGCGCCCCGTGCCAGTGCAGCCATGGAACCGGATCTTCATCGCCATGCTCGTGATGTTCGCCGTGATGCTCGGTGCATGGGAATGGTACTGGCGCGACTTTGGCGTGACGCCGAGCATCCGCAATACCGACGGCCTGTGGGCGATCCAGCGGCGTCGCATCGACAACGGCGAAGGCGACGCCACGGTGCTGCTCGGCGCGTCGCGCATATATTTCGACATGCAACTTCCGGTCTGGGAGAAACTGGCTGGCAAGCGGCCGATCCAGCTGGCCTTCGAAGGCACAACGCCGCTGGGCTATCTCGAGGATCTTGCCGCCGATCCGAAATTTACCGGCCGGGCTCTGGTTGGCGTGGCGCCCGACGTGTTCTTCACCGGATTCGCCTATCGCGGTGGCGCCGCCAAGTACACGCACAGGGAATCGCCGTCGCAGCGCGCCGGGCAATGGCTGTCGATGCGTTTCGTCGAACCGTATTTCGCGTTCTACGATCCCGACTACGCCCTCGCGACGGTGCTGCGCCGTCAGCCCTGGCCCGACCGCCCCGGCAAGCATGCGTCGATCGACGTGCGCAAGCTCAGCCAGACCGACGCCGGGCGCAATACGCACATATGGAGCAAAGTCGAGAATGATCCTGACTACCGCGCATTGGCGCGCAGTGTCTGGGCGCAGGACTTCGAGCCGTCGGAGGACCCGCCGCCCGACAAGCTCAAGCAGATGATCAAGGATGAAATCGAGCGCGCGACGAAGGTCGTCAAGACGCTGCGCGAGCGCGGCGTGCCGGTGCTGTTCGTGCGCATGCCGAGCGACGGAAGATATCTGGAATATGAGAACAGGCTTTTCCCGCGCGCCGAAACCTGAGATGCGTTGCTCGCGGCGACCGGCGCGCCGGGTATTCACTTCCAGGATTATCCGGAGTTGAATCAGGACTGGAATCTGCCGGAGTGGTCGCATCTGTCGCAGGCGGATGCCGAACGTTTCACCGCCGCGCTGTACGGCGTTATCACACGTGATTTCTGGAAGACGGCAGGCGATGCAACGCCCGCGCATTAGACATGGACTCGACGTTGCGGCTTCCGGCGTCTTTCATCGACCGCGCGCGTCAACCGCGGGCTCCGATCGCGCACGAATCAGGCTCGCCGCAGTCGCCTGATGTCTTCGTCCATTTCCAGCGCTGATGGCGTAGTCGACGCTCCCGCAGTCGGCGATGCGTCGCCGGAAGAGCACCATGCCATCCATCGGCGCGAGACCGCGTCCGATCGGCCCGGCGTCGCCCAGCCGGTGCCGAAGCGGCCCGTGCCCGATCAGCCGTGGGACCGGATCTTCGTCGGCATGCTGCTGCTTGTGGCCGGGATGCTCGCCGCCTGGGAATGGCACTGGCGCGACTTCGGCGTGAGCCCAAGCATTCGCAACACCGACAGTCTTTGGGCAATCCAACGCCGGCGCATCGACAATGGCGAGGGCGATGCCACGGTGATCGTCGCGTCGTCGCGGCTGTTCTTCGATCTGCAACTGGACGTCTGGGAAGCGCTCGACGGCAAACGTCCGATCCAGCTCGCGTTCGAGGGCACGACGCCGCTGCCGTTTCTGGAGGATCTCGCCGCGGATCCGAAATTCACCGGGCGGATGCTCTTGGGCATCGCGCCGGAAGTTTTCTTCGGCGCCTATGGCCGTCATGGCAAAGCCGCGAAGTACATGCGCGACGAATCGCCGTCGCAGCGCGTCGGCCAATGGCTTTCGATGCGCCTGGTCGAGCCGTACCTTGCGTTCTACGACCCGGACTATGCGCTGCCGGCGGTGCTCAAGCGCCTGCCCTGGCCCGATCGTCCGGGCGCGCCCGCGCGCCTGGACGTGCGCAAGTTGAGCGTGACCGAGGCCGATCGAAATACGCACATGTGGGACAAGATCGAAAACGATGCGGACTACCGCGCACTGATGCGAACAGTCTGGGAGCAGAATTTCGCGCCATCGCCGAACGACCCCAAGCCCGAGGACAAAGACAAGAAGCGCGACGAGCAGATCGAGCGCGCCGTCAGGGCGATAGCCACGCTGCGCGCACGCGGCGTCAAGGTGCTGCTCGTGCGCGAACCCAGCTTTGGCCCTTACCTGGAATTCGACGAGCGCCTGTTTCCGCGCGCGACGTCATGGGACGCGCTGATCGCCAGAAGCGGTGCTCCCGGAATCCATTTCCAGGACTATCCGGAACTGAACCGCGAATGGGACTCGCCGGAGTGGTCACATCTGTCGTACGCCGATGCGAAGGAATTCACCGCGGCTCTGCACGAGGTGGTCGTGCGCGATTTTTGGCGGCCGGAAGACGCGTTGTCAGCGGAGCATTGACTGACTCACGCAGTCGTTGTTCGCTGCGCTGCTGCTTGTCCTTCGCGACGTGATGTGAGCATCTGCGAACAACGGCCCCTAAAACTCGTCATTCCGGCGAAAGCCGGAATCCAGCTCTTTCTTTTGACGTCATTCTGCTGCAGGCAATGAATATGCGCCCGTCGCCAAGGCGAGAATGAGAGCAAGGAGCTGGATTCCGACTTTCGCCGGAATGACGAGCTAAAGAAGCGAACGGGAGAAGCGCGCGTCCGTGCGCGCACTTTTCAATCGAATGCCGTAATACATCTGCACTCGATCGGTCCTCAGATCGAGTAATACATCTGATACTCGATCGGATGCGTCGACATGCGGAACTTCGTGACTTCCTGAAGTTTCAGTTCGATGTACGCATCGATGAAGTCGTCGCTGAACACGCCGCCGGCTTTGAGGAATCCGCGGTCCTTGTCCAAGGCTTCCAGCGCCTGATCCAGCGCATGGCACACCGTCGGAATGTTCTTCTCTTCTTCCGGCGGCAGGTCGTACAGATCCTTGTCGGCCGGGGCACCCGGGTCGATCTTGTTCAAGATCCCGTCGATGCCC
>DASSGP010000191.1:0-4144 GCA_035693405.1 Rudaea sp.
TGTCGAGCGGCGACTCGCGCAATGGTGAAATCGAACTCATGTCCGCCTGCCTGCACTGCTTTGTAGCCCCCTTGAGCCAAGGGGGCGAATCAGGTACTTGTTCATCGGTTCATCAAAACTTCGCATCGAAGCCGATGCCGATCGTGCGCGGCGACAATGGCACTCCCTTGACCTGCATGACCTGGCCGGTCGCCGCGTTCGGCAGCGCCGTCAGGTTCGTGTAGACGCGCTCGTCGGTGAGGTTCTTGATGTACAGACGCACCGTCCAGTGCTCATTCGACATGTCGGCATTGAGGTCGACCACCGAATAGCTGTCTTGCGGGTACACATTCGCGGAGTGCTCCACGCCGCTGAACGTATCGCCGACGTAGCGGATGCCGCCGCCGACGCGGCCGGTCCAGTCGTTGAACACCGGCCAGGAATAGTCCGCCGTCGCCGACCAGGCCCACTTCGGAATCGCCGGCAGGCGGTCGCCCCTGAGGCCACCCAGGGCCGGCACGTCCTCGCTCAGCTTGGCGTCGGTGTAGGCACCGTTCAGGCCGAGACGCAACCCGGCGATCGGCGAGTACAACGTCGACATTTCGAAGCCGCTGCTTTGCGCTTTGCCGCCGTTCGCGAGGTAGGCAAGGCCGTTCGCGGCCGCCGAAACCTGGATCTTGTCCCATTCGATGTCGTACGCGGCGATGTCGAGCATCCAGCGGTTGTCGTCGAACATCGCTTTCCAGCCGATTTCATAGTTGGTCAGCGTCGAGGAGTCGACCGACGGCGGCACGCCCGGCAGCGCGACGTTCGGGCCTCCCGGCTGATAGCCGGTCGCGATGCGCACATACACCATCTGGTCCGGCGTCAGGTGCATGCGCGGCGAAAACGACCAGGTCAGCACGTCCTCGGACGACGCGCCGGAAACCGTGGTGCTGCCCCCCAGCAGGGCGCCGGAGCTGATTTGCGAGAACGTCTGCTCATTGTGCGCGGAACGAATGCCGCCGGTCACGTCGAACGTCGTGTTGAACTTGTAGGTCAGGTCGCCGAAGAAGGCGGTTTCCTTGTACGTCGACGGCAGCGCGATCACCGCGAGCGGATCCAGGCCCGGGATCGACGAACCATCGAGGAACTTCGCGCTCGCGGCCTGATTCTGCTTGCTGTTCTCGTCGGTATAGAACGCACCCAGCAGCCATTCCCACGGACCATCGCTCTTCGAGGTCAGGCGGAACTCCTGCGTCGTCTTGTACAGCTTGAGGTCGTAGGAGACGGCCGAGATGCCCGGGGACGGCAGCCCGAACAGCGGGAACAGCACGCCGTAGACCAGGCTCGCGTCGAGCACCGAGTGTTGCGTATTTTCGGCATAGCTCGTTGCCGAGACGAAGTCGGCGAAGCCGACGTCCCAGTTGACGGTGGCGTTGTAGTAGTGGACGTCCTTCTTGAACGGCTCCGGGACGAAGTTGTCGTCCTTGAGGTCGCCGTAGACCGGCTTCAGCGTGATCGGATCGAGCGCCGTGGCCGAACTGCTGTCGCTATCGATCTTCGACTGGATCGCCTGCAGCTTGACCGAGAGCGCGTCGTTCGCCTTCCACAGCATCGACACACGGGCGACCTGCTGGGAGAACGAGTCCTGGTCCTTCTCGCCGGTGCGCGCATTGTCGGTGAAGCCCGGCGAATCCTGGCGCGCGAAGCTGCCGCTGAGCGCGAGCTGGCCGGCGACGATCGGTGCGTTGAAGCCGACGTGGCCGCCGTAGCCGGCATCGCTGCCGCCTTCGTTATTGAACGCGTCGGCGCCGGCGCGCCACGAAAACTGGTCGAGGTCCGGCTGCTTGGTCACGTAGCGCAGCACGCCGCCGAGCGCGACCGCGCCGTACAGCGTGCCCTGCGGGCCGCGCAACACTTCGACACTCTGGAAGTCGTACGGCAGCAGGTCGAGCACATCGGTCGAACCGCCGCCGTAGTTGCTGCTCGTGCCGAGCGGCGTTTCATCGATGTAGGTCGCGACGGTCGAGCCGGCGCTGAGAGGGGAGACGCCGCGGATGCCGAGCATCGCCTGGCCCGGTGAACCGCCGTTGACCACGGTGAAGCCGGGAATGTAACCGGCATAGTCGGCGAGCTGCGTCGCGTGCAGGTTCTCCAGTTCGGTCTCGCCGATGACGCCGATCGACATCGGCACCTGCTGGATGTCTTCGCTACGCTTTTCGGCGGTGACGATGATTGTGCCGAGCGTGGACGAGTCGGCGGCATCGGGCTTGGTCACTTCCTGTGCCGACGCCTGCGCGCTGGCGAGGAGCGCGAGCAGGATGGCGTGCCCCAGGCGCGTGCGGTTGAAGATCGTGCTCATGATTTTTTCTCCTCGGGTTTGGCCGCTTCGGGTGGCGGCGGCGTGCGTTTCGGTTCGAGCCAGGTGTTGCCGAGCAGGCGGCGGAAATTGCCGCCGAGCACGCCCTGGATGTTCGCTTCGCTATAGCCGCGCTTGAGCAGCGTGGCGGTCAGGTCGTAAACCTTTTGCGGATGATCGAAACCATCCGTGTCGATCTTGTCGCGAAACGCATAGCTGCTCTTGTAGCCGGCCTTGAGCTTCTCGTACTGATCCTTGGGCATGTGGTCGTAGCCCATCAGGTCGGAATCCGAACCGATGCCGACGTGTTCGATGCCGACCAGCTTCACGACGTGATCGATGTGATCGACGATGTGTTCGATCGTCGTGGGTTCGGCGTCCTTGACGAACATGCGCACGCCGGTGATGCCCATGACGCCGCCCTTCGCAGCGAGCTTCTTGATCGCTTCGTCGGTCTTCAGGCGCGGATGGTTGTTCAGCGCGCGGCAGTTCGAATGCGTGATCGCAATGGGCTTGGGTGACAGCTCGATCGCGTCGAGCGTCGTGCGGTCGCCGCTGTGCGAGACGTCGATCAGCATGCCGACGTCGTTCATCGCTTCGATGATCTTGACGCCGTAGTCGGTGACGCCGCCGTCTTCACGCTCGGTCGAGCCGCTGCCGATCAGGTTCTGCGTGTTGTAGGTCAGCTGCGCGCAGCGCAGGCCGAGGTCATAGAAATTCTTGACGTCGCCGGGCTGACGGAACTCGTCGGCGTTCTGCAGACCCATGATCACGGCGACCTTGCGCTGCGCCTTGGCATGCTCGAGGTCTTCGACGCGCCCGACCAGCGAGAACACGTCGCTGTTGCGTCCGGCAAAACCGCTCCAGGCGGCGATGAACTGCAGCGCCTCTTCGTAAGCAGTCGCGCCGCCGACGCCGACCGAATTGTGAAAGCCGGTGATGCCGCAGGTGCGGAACATCTCGGCATCGGCCGCGCTGAGCGGCAGCGAAAACGCGTCCGGATTGAAGTCGATCTTCAATGGCGCCAGCATGTCGATGACCAGCGTGCGCTGGACCAGGTCGATGACCTTCGACGAATATTTCTTCTTCAGCGCCGCCGTCGCCGGCCGGGCTGCCGCGCGCAGCTGAAACGGCGCCAGCGCCAGCGCCGCGGCGGATGCGCCAAGCGCGCCGAGGACCCGGCGCCGCCCGGTCTGGAAATCTCGATTGCGCGACATTCTCTCCCCAACCACCAATTGTCGTGATTGGGCGAGTATGATCCTGATTAGAGAATTGTCAACGGCATTTTCTGTTGAGGCCAACACAGTTTCGTGCTGCAATAGCAGCATGAAGCGAGGGCTGAGGGCCTGACGGCTTGGCGCCGAAACGGCCTGCCGGTGGATTTGGCGTCATGGCTGGCACGCGCGGGGCGCCCGAATCGCTAAAGTCGATATTTGCGCCGGCAGGCGGCCCTTGTATGCTGCGGTGGCACAGAGACGGCTTGGCCTGACCGGAAAATGGGCGGCCGGAAGCCGGCCGGGCGGGCGCTTCGGCCGGCGGGCAATGCGCAAGCAGACGGAATGAGGAACGATGGACATGAAAACTCGCCACCCCACCCTCGGCAGCCTGCTGCGCGCCCTGCGCGCGCGCAACGGCTGGACGCTGAAGGAGATGAGCGAGCGAATCGCGATTCCGGTCTCGACTCTGTCGAAGGTCGAACACGACCGACTGACGCTGTCCTACGACAAGCTGCTGCAACTGAGCCAGCGTCTGAACATCCGCATGTCCGAACTGTTCGCCGATCCGGAGATCGAAGCCGAGGCTCCGGTTACCGCGCGCCGCAGC
>DASSGP010000192.1:0-12581 GCA_035693405.1 Rudaea sp.
GTGGCAGAAGGGCGTCACCGATCCGTTCGGGCCTGCACACTGATGACTACCAGAAGGACCATCGGCATAGTCGGCGCACGAGGCCACACCGGTTCCGAGCTGATTCGGTTGATCGCGCGTCATCCGCAGCTGGAGCTGGCATTTGTCTCCTCGCGCGAACTCGCAGGAGAGCGTGTTGCGAATCATATCGATGAGTTCTCCGGCGAGCTGCTCTACGAAAATCTCGATGGCGACTCTGTCGCGGCCAAACGCGCCGATGCCGTTGTCCTGGCACTGCCCAACGGCAAGGCGGCGCCATACGTCAGCTCGATCGATGCGGCAAAATCCGACACGGTGATCGTCGACCTGTCGGCCGACTACCGCTTCGACGACGGCTGGTACTACGGGCTGCCGGAGCTCTATCGCAGCAACTATCGCGGCCAGCGACATATCAGCAACCCGGGCTGCTATGCGACCGCGATGCAGCTGGCCATCGCGCCACTGAAGGACATGCTCGCCGCGCCGCCGGCGTGCTTCGGTGTGTCGGGCTATTCCGGCGCCGGCACGACGCCATCGGACAAGAACGATCCAGAGAAGCTGCGCGACAACCTGATTCCGTACTCGCTGGTCGGCCACACGCACGAACGCGAAGTCACGCGGCATCTCGGCTTTCCGGTCGAATTCATGCCGCACGTGGCGCCGCATTTCCGCGGCATCACGTTGACGGCGAACCTGTGGCTGCGCGAGAAGACGACAGTCGAGGCAATCAGGGCCCGCTATCGCGAGCGCTATGGCGGTGAACCGCTTGTGCGCGTCGTTGACGATGCGCCATGGGTCAGCCGGATCGCGAACCATCATCATGTAGAGATTGGCGGTTTTGCCGTCGCGCCGGGCGGCAAACGCGTCGTCGCGGTGGCGATCCTGGACAATCTGCTCAAGGGTGCGGCGACGCAGGCGATGCAGAATCTGAACCTTGCGCTGGGGTTCGATGAGTTGATGGGGATTCGCTTATGAACCCTGGCGGCATGGAACCAAAGTGTTGTCATTCTCGCGAAAGCAGCTCTCGTCATTCCGGCGGCTTTCAACAGCGGAGCTGGTCAAGCCGGAATCCAGCTCTGCTCACTTTTCACGGCTCCAAGAGCTCGATCCCGGCTTTCGCCGGGATGACGGGCTGGCGCGTTCGCCGGAATGACGGCAAAGAAACAGGAGGCTCGCCCCGATGAGTGACTTGCTCTGGCAAAAACCCGGCGTTGCCGTCGACGCGCGGATCATGCAATTCCTCGCCGGCGACGACGTCGTGCTCGATCGCGAGTTTTTCCTCTACGACATCGTAGCCAGCGCGGCTCACGTCGAAGGCCTGCAGCGAATCGGCATCCTGACGGCCGAAGAAGCGTCCGCGCTGGAGCGTGAACTCGAACGGCTTGCGTACGATTTTCGCAGCGGCGCTTTCGTTCTCGATGCGCGTTACGAGGACGGCCACAGCGCGATCGAGGCGCGCCTGACCGAGCGGCTGGGCGACGCCGGCCGCAAGGTACATACCGGGCGCAGCCGCAACGACCAGGTCCTCGTCGCAACGAGACTCTGGCTCAAGGCAAAGGTTGGCGAGCTGGCGGCCGCGTGCCGCGAGATCGCCCGCGTCTGCCTCGACCGCGCGGCTGGCGAGTCGCTGCCGCTGCCCGGCTACTCGCACCTGCAGCGCGCGGTCGTCTCGTCGACGGCGATGTGGTTCGGCGGATTTGCGGAAAGTTTCATCGACAACGCGCAGCGTGCACGCGACACGCTGGCGTGGATCGATGCCAACCCACTCGGCACGGCTGCAGGTTACGGCGTCAATCTGAAACTCGATCGCGATCACACGACACAGACGCTCGGCTTCGCGCGGCTGCAGGTGTCGCCGGTCTACGCGCAGTTGTCGCGCGGCAAGTTCGAAATCGCCGCGCTCGAGGCGCTGGCGACCGCTGTGCTCGATCAGCGCCGGCTGGCCTGGGACCTGAGCCTGTTCACGACTGCGGAATTCGGTTTTGTCGAGTTGCCGGCCGAATACACGACCGGCTCGTCGATCATGCCGAACAAGCGCAATCCCGACGTCATCGAGTTGATGCGAGCGACCTACGCCAGCGTCGCCGCCGCGCGTACCGAGATCGAACAGCTGCTGTCGCTGCCAACGGGCTATCAGCGCGATCTGCAATTTTCCAAGGGCGGAATCGTGCATGGCTTCGGCCGTGGCCTCGCCGCGCTGGAACTGCTGCCCGACTTGTTGCGGCGGATGCGCTGGAACGCTGATGCGATGCGCGCGGCGATCGATCCGTCGATGTATGCGACCGATGTCGCGATCGAACAGGCTGTTGCCGGAGTGCCGTTTCGCGAAGCCTACAGGCAGGCGGCGCGGTCGATCGATGCCGGCGGCGGTGCGCGCTCGCCCCAGTCCAGCCTCGACGCGCGCGTCTCGCCAGGCGCTGCAGGCGACCTGCGCCTGGGCGATTTGCGCGCGCGCCTCGAGGCGTTTGACCCGTAGGGTGGGCCTCGGCCCACCGCTCTTGGTGTGTGTGTGCTGGAAAAGATGGTGGGCCAAGGCCCACCCTACGTGAAGCGACGGAGAATGAGGTGAAGCAGTTCCCGGAACGCCCGCTGCCTGCCTGGAATCGCGCCGTGCTCAAGGTCGGCAGCAGCCTGCTTGCTGCCGCTTCGGGGGAGTTGACTGACCGGAACGCGCGCGCGCTGGCGGACTTCATCGTCGCCTCGCGGATTGCCGGGCGCGAAGTCGTACTCGTGTCGTCGGGCGCGGTCGCTGCCGGACGTGCGCGCATTTCGACCGATGCGCAAAAAGGCAGCCTGGTCTTGCGCCAGGCGCTCGCAGCACTCGGCCAGACGCGCATGATTGCGTTGTGGCAAAGCCTGATTGAAGCGCCCGTCGCGCAGGTATTGCTGACGCATGACGATCTGCGCAACCGCCGGCGCTACCTCAACGCGCGCAATACGTTGCTCGAACTGTTGCGCTTGGGCAGCGTGCCGATCATCAACGAAAACGACACGGTCGCAGTCGAGGAATTGAAGCTTGGCGACAACGACAACCTCGCCGCGACCGTCGCGGCGCTGATCGACGCGGACCTGATGATGATCGCGAGCGATGTCGACGGACTGTTCAGCACGCATCCGTCGCGCGATCCGGCGGCGCGCCCGGTCGAAACAGTCGACGCGGTCACGGCCGATGTGCTGGCGATGGCCGGCGACGCCGGCAGCGCTCATGGCACCGGCGGCATGCGCACCAAGCTCGAAGCGGCGCAGAAGGCGGCGAGCGCGGGAATCGTGACGGTCCTGTTCAATGGCAGCGATGCGGCGAGCCTCGGCCTGCTCGCGCGCGGATCGTTTCGCGGGACGCAGTTCGGCGCCCCGCAGACGCGGCTTGCCGCACGCAAATACTGGCTGCGCCATGCGCCAGGTGCGAGCGGAACGATCCGCATCGATGCCGGCGCGGCGCGCGCGCTGCTCGGCGGCAAGTCGTTGCTGCCCGGTGGCATCGTCGGCGTCGACGGGGAATTCGCACGCGGTGACATTGTCGAACTCGCGTGCGTCGAGAACGATCGAGCGCAGCCAGTCGCGCGCGGTCTGACCCAGTACAACTCCGGCGAAGTGCGCCGGCTGGCCGGGCGCCATACGCGTGATATCGAGAGTATCCTCGGCTTCAGCTACGGCGACACGATCGTGCGCCGCGACGACCTGGTAGCGCTGGAGCCCCTTACATGAGCGTCAGATGAGCGTCCAACAGCCAACATCACCTGCGAGTTCGATCCGCGATCTGGCGACCGCCTGCCGCGATGCCGGCTTGATCGTTGGGACATTGTCCACATCGGCAAAACGAGCGGTTCTCGCGGCGATGGCGGACGCGCTCGAAAACAATGCATCCAAGATCCTTGCCGCCAACGCGCGCGACGTAGAGGCTGCGCGCGCGAAAGGACAGAGCGCCGCGTTGATCGACCGATTGCGCCTGGATCGGGACCGGCTCGCCGGGGTTGCCGCCGGAGTGCGCGCCGTTGCGCAGCAGGCCGATCCGGTCGGACAGGTGACGCGCCACGAGACTACGGCGAACGGCTTGTGCATCGAGCGCGTGCGCGTCCCGCTTGGCCTGATCGCGATGATCTACGAAGCGCGGCCGAACGTTACGGCCGACGCGGCCGCGCTGTGTTTCTACGCCGGCAACGCCGTATTGCTGCGCGGCGGCTCGGAAGCGTTCGAGAGCAATCGTGCGATCGCATCGGCGCTGCGCGAAGCCTTGCGCGCTCACGACTTGCCGGAAGCGGCGGTGACGCTGGTCGAAGACCTGAGCCGCGAGACGATGATGCAGCTGCTGCAACTCGGCGATATCGTTGACCTGGCGATTCCGCGTGGCGGCGAAGGGCTGATCCGCTTCGTCGCCGAGCATGCGCGCGTGCCCGTGATCAAGCACTACAAGGGAGTTTGCCACCTCTACGTGGACGCGCACGCCGATCACGATCTGGCGCTGCGTCTGCTGATCGACGGCAAGACCACGCGCCCGGCCGTGTGCAATGCACTCGAGACGTTGCTCGTGCACGCCGATGCGGCGCCGGCGTTCCTGCCGCGCGCCGCGGAAGCGCTGCGCCAGCGCCACGTCGAACTGCGTGGCTGCGCGCGCAGCCGAGCGCTGGTCGCCGAGATGATCGGTGCAACCGACGACGACTATGCCGCCGAGTTTCTCGACCTGATTCTTGCCGTGCGTATCGTCGACGGCATCGACGAAGCGATCGCGCATATCCGCCGTTTCGGCTCGGACCACACCGAGGTCATCGCGACGCGCGATGTACTGGCCGCGGAAAAATTCGTCCAGTCGCTGCGCTCGGCCGTTGTGATGGTCAATGCATCGTCGCGCTTCTCCGACGGCGGCGAACTCGGGCTTGGCGCGGAGATCGGCATCTCGACGACGCGGCTGCATGCGTACGGCCCGATGGGCGCCGAAGCGCTGACGATCGAGCGCTTCGTCGTTCGTGGCGCAGGGCAGGTGCGGCATCTTGATGCAGGCTGACGCCTGCCCGTCATCAGCGCCTGCTCTCGATTTTTTTGCCGAAGACCGGTCCGGCGACGAACACGCCAGCATGCCGCATCTGGAGGAAGCCAGCCCGTGCGGCGCGCAATGGCACGCGGAATTGTGTACGCTGGGGGCATGTCACTTCGAGCCTGCGGCGCCACACGCCGTACAACTCCCGGAATCGAGCGAACTTGAGCCAATTGCCGGGTTTCACGCTGCACGATCGCGTGCTGGTGGTTGCGCCGCACCCCGATGACGAGTCGATCGCCACGGGCGGGCTGTTGCAGGTCGCACGTGCTGCCGGTGCCGCGTGTCGCGTGCTCCTCGTCACCGATGGGGACAACAACCCATGGCCGCAGCGCTGGCAGGAAAAGCACTGGCACATCGGTCCGGTCGCACGCGCGCGCTGGGGCGCCCGCCGTCGCTCTGAAGCGCGCGCGGCGCTCGAGTTGCTCGGGCTGGAAGGCGATGACGTCCGTTGCCTGGGCTTGCCGGACCTCGGCTTGACGCTGGCGTTGATGAGCGGAAGGCCCGACGTCGTCGCATTGCTGCATGCACAGCTCGAGGAGTTCAAACCGACGCGCCTGGTGCTTCCGATCCTCGAAGATCGCCATCCGGATCACAGCGCGCTCGACGTGCTGTTGCGCCTGGCGTTATCGCGCCATACCGGAGCGGTCCCGCAGCTTGTTGCGTTCGGCGTCCACGGCGCGGCACCGGAGGCGGACAGCGTTACGCTGGCGTTGACCCCGGAACAATGCGACATCAAGCGCGCGGCAATCCAGAAGCACACGACGCAGATGCTGCTCAGCCGGAAGCGTTTCGTCGCCTACGCCCGGTTACAGGAGCCGTTCCGGCTCGTGCCATGGCCGTCCGCTCCGAATCCGCAGCATCCTTTGCGTGCCCAAGTCGATGCGAGCGGCGACCTGCAGGCGCATGTCGACCACGACAAATGGGGCGGCAGTCTGCGTGGCCTGGCGTTGTTCCTCGTCGGGCAGCGTCCGAACGGCGAGCCTGTTCGCCATAGCGTCACGTTGACAGGCTCGGAGGCTGGGACAGTCCGCGATGCACTGTCCGATCGCGTTGTCGGCGCCGGGCGGATCAGCCGCACCGCCGGGGAAACCCTCGTGACCGTTCCAAAGATCGGCGACTTGCGCTTCGGCTGGCTCAAGCTCGCGCGACCCGCGCCGGGCTTGTTCGTGTTCGATCGAATCGGCTGGCAAACGATCACCGGTCTGCAGACCTGAACGAAGCTGCCGTCCTGGCTGAACAGCGTTGCCTCATCGGGCATCCGAAGCATTGACTGCAGGGGCGCCTCTGTCATGCTTGATTCGGGGTCGCGCAGTCTATATCGCGCATGGGAGCCATCAACCCACCATTCTCATTTGGAGGCAGCAATGAATACGTTGTTCGTATCAGTTGCGTTTGGACTCGGCGCGCTGTTGAGCGCCGGTGCGTATGCGGCGGCTCCCGCAGGCGCTATAGCACAATGCAAGGACGGCACCTACTTTACCGGCACTGAGCACAAGGGCGCCTGCAAGGGCCATCAGGGAGTCAAGGAATGGTTGGACAAGGACAAGGCGGCGGCCACCGCGGCTCCGGCGTCCGCTGCTGCGAACGATGCTTCGGCGAGCAAGTCGAAGAAGACGAAGAAAGCGGCAGACACCACGACTGCAGCGGCTCCCGCCGCCGCGCCAACGGCAGCGCCTGAGTCGACAAAGACGCCTGCCGCTGCACCGGCTGCGACTTCAAAGCCTGTCGCGCCAGCCCCATCGACGGCCACGACGCCACACACGCCACCGACTCCGGCCTCGCAGATCGCGCAGAAACCCGGTGGCGGCCCAGGCATGGTCTGGGTCAACGCCAGTTCGAAGGTCTATCACTGTCCCGGTGACGAGTGGTACGGCAAGACCAAGGAGGGTTCGTACATGACCGAAGCCGCGGCCAAGGCCGCTGGCAATCATGGTGACCACGGCAAGGAATGCGCGAGCAAATAGGCAGACGAAAGATTCAGGCTGCGTGAACGAAAACGCCCGGCATGCCGGGCGTTTTTCCGAAAGGCAGCGCGGGATATTTGCTCGCAGACAAGAAAACCACGAGCGAGCCGGGTTCAAACGCAACAGCTCCGGGGGAAAAAAATGATTCGACTGGCTGCGCTTGTGCTGTTGTTCGTCGCCTCGAACGTGATCGGCCAGCCTGCCATTCCCGGCACTCCCGCGGGAAGAGTACTTGCCGCATGGCTCGCTTCGTTCAACTCCGCCGACGCCACGCGGATCAGTGCGTTCAACGAGACCTACGGCTACGAGCCAAAATCGGTAGCGGACACCCTGGACTGGCGTGAGCAGACCGGTGGCTTCATCGTGCTGCGCATTGAGAAGGCCGAGCCGCTGGCAATCGACGCGCTTCTTGGCGAGAAAGACTCGAATTGGGCCGCAAGGGTGTCGACGTCCGTACGCCCGGAGGATCCTTCGAAAATCGCGAAGATGGAATTCGCCGGAGTACCCGTCCCGGCCGAGTTTGCGCCTGCGCGAATGTCAGAAGCCGATGCCCTGGCCGCGCTGTCCTCGTACACTGACAGGCTCGCGAAAAATGACCGGTTCTCGGGCGCGCTGCTCGTCGCAAGACGCGACAAGATTCTTTTTCAGAAGGCATGGGGATTTGCGAGTCGCGAGAACAGGAAACCCAACACGCTCGACACGCAATTCCGTATCGGGTCGATGAACAAGATGTTCACCGCGGTCGCGGTATTGCAACTCGTCGAGGCCGGTAAGCTGTCGCTCGATGCCACGGTTGGCACTTATCTCCCGGACTATCCGAACAAGGAAGTTGCGTCGAAGGTCAAGGTGCGCCATCTGCTGACGCACACCGGGGGCACGGGCGACATCTTCGGCCCGGAGTTCGACGCGAATCGGGCAACGCTCAAGGAGCATGGTGACTACCTGAAGCTCTATGGTTCGCGCGCGCCCGACCAGGCCCCGGGGTCGGAATTCGAGTACTCGAATTATGGGTTTGTGCTGCTCGGCGCAATTATCGAAAAGTTGAGTGGCATGTCGTACTACGACTACGTGCGAGCGAAGATTTTCAGGCCCGCCGGCATGACATCCACGGATTCGCTTCCCGAATCCGAGTCGGTGCCGAAGCGCGCCGCAGGCTACGTGAGGGAACAGGCTGCTTGGGTTTCCAATGTCGACACGCTGCCTTATCGCGGCACCGCAGCGGGCGGCGGCTATTCGACGGTCGGCGATCTGTTGCGGTTCGCCAGGGCGTTGGAATCGGGGAAGTTGATGTCCAGGAAGATGTTTGCCGAGGCAGCCAAATCGCAAATGGGCTGGTACGGATACGGCTTCATGGTAGTCGGCTCGGGGTCATTGCAGATGTGGGGACACGGGGGCGGCGCTCCAGGTATCAATGGAGAGCTGCGCGTCTTCCCGAGTCTGGGTTACGTGCTTGTCAGCCTCAGCAATTTCGATCCGCCGGCCGCGATTCGCCCGATAACCTATTTCGAGATCCGAATGCCTTTGGCGCACTGACAAGAACGCAGTCCATGTCCGTGGGCCCGTTGCCAGGCGCGTTGCACTCAGCAAAACGCCGACATTTTGGCCGGCGTCTGTAATCCTTTTGGTTTGTTGGTCGGGTAACAAGATTCGAACTTGCGACTTCTACCTGCCGAAGGGATCTCAAAAACAACCTGAAATCAATCTAGATGACGCTGGCCAGCGTCGGTGTCGACCGGCCAAGCGCCAATACCTCGGCGGCTCCAGCTCCCCGAGCGCGCCGGACTGTCGGCGATTACCTGGTATGGCCACGCCCCGCCGTCGAACAGATACACGCGACTTTCTTGGCCTCAAAGACCGAGGCTGACATGCTCTTCAAGAGCGCCATGTCTCCCCACTTGGGGGATTCCGCCAATCGCAGCATCGTTGCATCGTAGCGGCAACCACCGCGTCCACGGCGTCGGCCGCTGCTCAAGATCGTATCGGCGTCGTCGCGACCAGCGGCTCCCATACGGAGGTTGGCCGATGCTGATGAAACTTCCAGCGCAAATGTTCGAGAGCAGGCTCGCAGCTACCACGCCGCATCGATTCGCGGAGCGCGCACAATGAAATATACGATCGGGAGGCGGAGCCTGGTCTCTGCGATCGCCTGCGGCCTCGGCGCGGCGATCATGGCCGGCCCGGCCCGGGCGATCGATTACCAGCCGTTCGACTGGGTTCCCTTGCCGCCCGGAACGAAGGTGCTGTCGCTCTATTACGAGTATGGCGCGCACGATTCGTACAACAACACGATCGCCGGCACGTTCGACCACGACACGAATCTCGACAGCCATATCGGCATCGCCCGCTACATCCATTACGGTGCGGAACCGTTGTTCGGCCATCAATGGGACTGGAACGTAATAGTGCCGTTCGGCACGCTGCGCGACGGCAAGATCAATGGGCAGGAACTGGGCAATGCAAACGGCTTTGGGGATCCCGTCGCGTCCATCGGCTACTTTCTCGTCAGCGATCCCGAGCAGAAGACATGGCTCACGTTCGCACCCTATATCACGATACCGATCGGATCCTACGACAGGAACAAGGCCCTCAATCTCGGCGGCAACCGCTGGGTATACAACTTCCAGGGCGACTTTACCCAGGGCATCGGCGACAAGTTCACCGTAGATCTTGCCGCAGGTTGGACCTGGTACGGCGACAACACGGAAGCCGGCAACGGCCGCCAGCGACTCACGCAGGACACGAGCTACGAGCTCTACGGCTGGCTCGCGTACGACGTCAGCGATTCGGTCCGGCATGTCTTTCCGGGCGCTTCGAACGCCAGGGTCTCGATCGGATACATGGGCATCTTCGGCGGCGAGCAGCAGCTGGACGGCATCTCCAACGGGCAGAAGGCTCGGCAGGATCAGCTGCGCGCCGTGTACATGATGAACTTCTCACCGACGACGCAGGGCCTGATCGAGGTGACCCACGACATGCATTTCGAAGGCCAGTTCAAGCAGAACTTCGGATTGACGCTGCGCCTCGTGAAAGCGCTCTAGGACTGTTTCAGGGCATTGGCACCAGGCGCTACAAAGGAAAATTGACAATGTGGCATCGATTTTTCAATTCACTGATCGCAAGGGACGTTATGAGTACATCCATGAGCTTGGTGCGTGGTTCGAGTCGGGGCGGCAAACTGCTATTTGCGAACAGAATCCAGTGGCGTCGCGCGATGGCTGTGTGTCTTGTCGCGCTGGGATATTGCGGGACGAGTCTTGCCGAGGACGCTGCGACCATCGCGCGGCCCGGATCGTTGAGCCAGGAACGCTTGAATGCCGCCGCCCAGGACAGCAGCGCTTTTCTCGCCACGCACGGCAACTACGCGCAGACGCGCTACCACCCGGCGGACCGCATCAATACGAAAACGGTGAAGGACCTCAAGCTCGCGTGGACTTTTCAGGTCGACCTGACCGAATCGATCCAGGGTGCGCCGATCGTCTACGACGGCGTGATGTATCTGACCACCTCGTTCAACCATCTGTTTGCGGTCGATGCAAAGACCGGCAAGGAGCTGTGGCACTACAAGCACGTCATGGATCCGGCCGTGTCGATCTGTTGCGGACCCAACAATCGCGGCGTCGCAGCTCTCGGCGACCTGGTCTACATGGGCACGCTCGATGCGAAGATCGTCGCGCTCAATGCAAAAACGGGCGCCGTCGTCTGGAGCAAAGCGCTCGCCGATCCGCTCATGGGCTATTCGATAACGGCCGCGCCAACGGCGGTCGATGGCAAAATTTTGATCGGACTGGCCGGCGCGGAGTATGGCATCCGCGGCGCGCTCAAGGCCATTGACGCGAAGACCGGCGATGACGTCTGGACGTTCTATACGACACCTGAAACTTCGGTTGGCGTGTGGGCAACGCATGATGCGACCGGTCTGGACCTGCATCGCGACATCGCCGCGGAAAAGGCCGCGCTGGCAAAGCGCGGTGACCCGTACAAGACACTCGGCGGTTCGATCTGGCAGAACCCTGCGATCGACCTTGCGAACAAGCGCGTGTATTTCGTCGTCGCCAATCCTTCGCCGGATATCGATGGCAGCGTGCGCCCCGGCGACAACCTCTATACCGATTCGCTTGTCTCGGTCGATCTGGAAACCGGCAAGTACGTCTGCCATCTGCAATATATTCCGCACGATATCTGGGATCTGGATTCAGTCAGCCCCGCTGTGCTCACGCCGGTTGCGGACAAGGCCGGCAAGAAGATTCCGGGCGTATTGCACGGGGGCAAATCGGGTTATCTCTACGTGCACGATGCGAAGGATTGCAGCCTGATTCGCAGCACGGGGCTCGTCGAAGCAAAGAACGAGCGCGCGCTGCCGACCAAGGAAGGCGTGATCATTCGCCCGGGGCTGAATGGCGGCGTGAGCACAACGCCGCTCGCGATCGATCCGAAGCTCGGCCTTGCCTTCGCGCTGACCGCCGAACAGGCGCTCAAGTATTACTTCTTCACGAGCGCCGAATATCCGAACGGCAAGCTCTGGCTCGGCGGCGCGTTCAAGGGCGTGCCGGAAGAACCCATGTGGGGCGATATCGTCGCGACCGACTACAACACCGGCAAGATTCGCTGGAAGGTCAAGAAACCGCTGCCGATGTTCGGCGGAATTCTCGCCACGGCCGGCGGCCTCATTTTCACCGGCGAAGGCACTGGTGAGTTCAGCGCTTACGACTCGAAGACCGGGAAGGAATTGTGGACCTACAAAACCGATGCGGGCGTCAACGCGCCTGCGTCAACCTATACGCTCGATGGCAAACAGTATGTGGTTGTCGGCGCGGGCGGGAACACGCAATTGGATTTCAAGCGTGGGAACAAGTACTACGCGTTCGTCTACTGACAGGGTCAAGGCGCGATCCATCCGCATCGAAGCGAGGCAAACAATGTCACCGAAATCCACTTTTAAATTCATCGGCCGTGCTGCGCTGCTTCTACTCACAGGGTTTGTTGGCGTGAGCACGGCGCAAGCCCAGGCGATCGAACAAAAAGCCGCGGTCTGCAAGGCCTGTCATCTCACCGGCACGCAGCAAAGCACGTCGGTCATTCCGAATATCTGGGGCCAGAGCGAAGGCTATGTGTATATCCAGTTGCGCGACTTCAAAAGCGGCGCACGCAATGCGCCCGAAGACGCGACCATGCGCGGCCTTGTTGCCGCGATGAGCGACGCGGACATGCTCGAGATGGCCAAATACGCCTCGACTGAGCCTTGGCCGAAAGTCGAGCCGGTCTCGACCGATGCGACCCTGCTCAAGAAAGGCGCCTTTGCGATGGCGCTCGGCGGTTGCGTCGGCTGCCATTTCAACGAGTGGAAAGGTTTCAGTGCGAACCCGCGCATCGGCGGTCAGACCACGGCCTATCTTGCCGCGACGATCCGTCAGTTCCGCAGCGCTTCACGCGCCAATTCGCCGGGCATGTCTGACGTGCTGCGTGTGCTCGATGAAAGCGATGTGGATGCCGTTGCGGCATACCTCAACTCAGCCCAATAATTGGGCTGGCATCGTGCAAAAGCCAGTCAAGCTCACGGCCTGAAGCGG
>DASSGP010000193.1:0-5995 GCA_035693405.1 Rudaea sp.
GACAGTGGCGGGCGCCCACTGATCGATGCCTCCGCGATAGTCGAGCATGCCGAGGTGCCCGCATCCCACCTGTTCTGGCCGATCAACACGATGCCGCCGGCAGCGGTCTCGTGGCTCGACCGCGGGCTCGACTCCGGTCACGTCGTCGGCGGCCGCGCCGTCATTCGCGGCGATCTCACCGATTGGCCGTTCCGGAACTTCTCGGGCCGCTTCGAGGCGCGTGCCGAAGTCGACGATCTGTCGCTGAAGTATCTGCCGGACTGGCCGGCGGCCGAACACATGCGCCTGACTGCCGACTTCGTCAACACCTCCCTCCACGTCAACGTGGATTCGGCGCAGCTGAAGGGCAACAGGCTCAACCACGCGTCCGCGGATATCGGCGACCTGGGCGAACCCTTGCTGGAGCTCGAGGCTGATGCGCAAGGCGCCGGAGCAGATCTGCTGACGCTGCTCAAGGCAACGCCGATCGGCCAGAGATTCGGCGTGCAATTGCTCGGCGTCGATGTCGGCGGGCAGGGCAAGGCCAATTTCCACGTGCACCTGCCGATCAAGCATGCCGAACAGCTTGCGCTGACCGGGACAGTCCTGCTGAGCGACGCCGACCTGGTCGATGCGAAGTACGCACTGCGCCTGAATCGCGCGAACGGGAAGTTGCGCTTCAGTCAGGCAGGTTTCGTCGCGGACGATCTGGCTGTCATGATGGAAGGTCAGCCGGCGAGTTTCGGTCTGGCCGTCGGCGCGTTCACGGCCGACCCGCACCACGAGGTCGAAGCGACGCTCAGCGCGAGCCTGCCGGGCACCTTCGTGCTCGCCTACGCGCCAGCATTGTCCGCGTACGCGGACTACGTCGAAGGCAGCGCCAACTGGAGCGTTGCGTTCAGTGCCGACGGCGGCACGAGCAACTCCCAGCACCTGCTGTTGACCTCCGACCTGCGCGGCATTGCCCTGACCCTGCCTGCGCCCTTGAACAAGGCCGCGGGTGCAGTCCTGCCATTGCGCCTTTCGCTCGGCTTGCCCTTCAGCGGCGGCAGCGTCGACCTGCAGGTCGGCGACCTGCTGCGCATGCACGGCCGCCTACCTGCCGGCAGCAGCCCGTTTTCCGCGCGCGTGACGCTTGGCGGCGACACCGAGGAAGCCGTGCCGAGAAGCGGAATGACGATCGGCGGCAAGACTTCGAGCCTCGACCTTTCCGGCTGGCTGGACTTCGCCACGAGCGGCAGGAGCGACGATGGCAACGGCACGGTGCTGAACAGCATCGACTTGCACGCCGATTCGATGAGCGCCTACGGCCGCGATTTTGGTCCGACGCGTTTTACCCTGGGCCGGGCCGCCGACGGGCTGGACATGGGATTCACCGGCACCGGGGTCGAGGGCACGTTGCACGTGCCGGCGACCGACCTGCGCAAGCACGGCGTGACGGCTCAGTTCGCGCGGCTGTATTGGCCGGAGTTGAACGACCCCGACACCGGCAGCGTGACGAGTGGAGAGAATCCCGCCTCCGTGCCGCCGCTGCACATTCACATCAGCGACTTCCGTCTCGGCGACAAGAACTTCGGCGAGAGCGTCGTCGAGACATATCCGATCGCTGGCGGCAGCCATTTCGAGCAGGTCAGCACACATTCGAGCAATATCGAGATGCGCGCGCACGGCGACTGGACCGGACGTCCGGGCAGCGATACGTCGACGTTCTCGATCGAAATGTCGGCACACAACATCGGCCGCATGCTGGATGCGTTCGGTTATGCCGGCGTGATCGATGGCGGCGCCACGGTCGCGCACATCGAAGGCAGCTGGTCCGGACCGCCGTCGTCGTTCGCGCTGACGCGGCTCGATGGCACGCTCAAGACATCGATCAAGAAGGGCCGCATCCCGGACGCCGACCCCGGATCCGCGCGGGTGCTGGGGCTGTTCAATCTCGCCGCGATCCCGCGCCGGCTCGCGTTCGATTTTGGCGACCTGTTCAAGACCGGTTTCAGTTTCGACTCGATCGACGGCACGTTCACGCTGAAGGATGGCAACGCGCACACGGACGATCTCAAGGTGCTCAGCCCGACGGCCGACATGTTGTTGAAGGGCCGCATGGGCCTGAAGGACAAGGATTGGGACCAGACGATCCAGGTGACGCCGCACGTCGGAGGAACGCTCGCGATCGGCGGCGCACTGATCGCCGGCCCGGTCGGCGCAGCGGCCGGCGCCTTGATCCAGGGCGTCTTCAACAAGCAGATCAACTCGGTGGCGCGCGCGGAGTACAAGGTCAGCGGCAGCTGGGACAACCCGAAAGTCACGGTGATCAAGAAGGAAACCGTGAAGAGCAAACCCGACGCCGGCAGCGACAAGATCAAGGGCAATCCTCATCCGGCGAAAAACACCGACGCGCAGAAAGAGCCTGAACGCGGCCTGCGGTAAACGAATCCCAGCGGTGAACGCACCGAAGAAGCCGCGCTATGTCACGGCAGTGGCGTGCATCCTTCGACGCTGGCGCAGAAGGTCTGGCGCGGCAATTCGAGACTGGACTTCGAGGTGGCCATGCGGCTGCTCCTGTAGAATCAGACCGGCACGGACAGTCAGTACGGCTGCCGCAGGAAAAGGCGGGTGTGGCTGGGAAAAAGCGGTAAATTCCCGCGCTGGCGCCAATCTGGCGGTTGTGTCCGCTCAGCGCGCCCCAAAATCCACGTCACCAGCCTTGAGAATCGTTCAAACATGACTCTGCTTGCCCTCGCCGAACAACGGCTGCTGACTCCCGGTGGCCTAGCCAGCGGCGACCTCGACCGCGTCTTCTCGCGCCTGATGGGTCCGTCGATCGACGCGGCCGACCTGTACTTCCAGCATTCGCGCAGCGAGTCGTGGGTGCTCGAGGACGGCATCGTCAAGGACGGCAGCCATTCGATCGAGCAGGGCGTCGGCGTGCGCGCGATGAGTGGGGAAAAAACCGGGTTCGCCTATTCCGACGAGATCGTCCTGCCGGAGCTGCTGACCGCGGCGCAGTCCGCGCGCGCGATCGCGCAATCGGGCAACCAGGGCGACGGGCACCGGCTGGCGGCGCGCCAGGCCACGGCGCTGTACGCGTCCGTCGATCCCGTCGACTCGCTGGCGAACGAGGAGAAAATTGCACTTTTGCGCGAAGTGGACAAATTATGCCGGGCTGCGGATCCGCGCGTGTCACAGGTGATCGTCAGCCTGTCGGCCGTATTCGACACGGTATTGGTGGCGGCCGCAGACGGCACGCTGTCGGCCGACGTGCGTCCCCTGGTGCGTCTGAACGTGCAGGTAATCGCCGAGCAGAACGGCCGGCGCGAGCAAGGATCGGCCGGCGGCGGCGGGCGTTACGGCTATCGCGAATTGCTGGCGAACGGGCGCGCGCACGCGTTCGCGCGCGAAGCCGTGCGCCAGGCGCTGGTCAACCTGGAGTCGGTGCCAGCGCCGGCGGGCAGCATGACCGTCGTGCTCGGTCCGGGCTGGCCCGGCGTGTTGCTGCACGAGGCAATCGGTCACGGCCTCGAAGGAGACTTCAATCGCAAGGGCACCTCGGCGTTCTCCGGCCGCATCGGCGACAAGGTGGCAGCCGAAGGCGTGACCGTCGTCGACGATGGCACCTTGCCTGACCGGCGCGGTTCGCTCAGCGTCGACGACGAAGGCGTCGCCAGCGAATGCACGGTGCTGATCGAGAACGGTGTACTAAAAGGCTACATGCAGGACAAGTTGAACGCCCGTCTGATGGGCACGCGCCCGACCGGCAACGGCCGGCGTGAATCATTTGCGCACCTGCCGATGCCGCGCATGACGAACACGTACATGCGGCCCGGCACGCGCGATCCGCGGGAGATCATCGCCTCGGTCGAGCGTGGGCTGTACGCGGTCAATTTCGGCGGCGGCCAGGTCGACATCACGAACGGCAAGTTCGTTTTCTCGGCAAGCGAGGCCTACCTGATCGAGAACGGCAAGATCACGCGGCCGGTCAAGGGCGCCACGCTGATCGGCTCCGGACCGGAAGTGCTCACGCGCGTCTCGATGGTCGGCAGCGACCTCAAGCTCGACGAGGGCGTCGGCGTGTGTGGCAAGGAAGGCCAGAGCGTGCCGGTTGGCGTCGGCCAGCCGACGTTGCGCATCGATGCGATGACCGTGGGCGGCACGGCAGCGTAAGCGGCTATTCGAACCCGTCGCTGAAGACGATGTGGTCCCACACGTCTGTGATCGGAGTCTTGCCGGCTGCGCTGCCGGTCAAGGCCAGGCCATACATCGTCTCCAGAGTTGCCAGCACACGGAAGTGATCGATGGCTTCGCTGTAGCTTCCGGGAATCACCAGAGCGCCGACGAACAACGTGGGAATCTGGTTGGACTGCGAATGATCGTCCTCGTCCCAGGTCAGGACGAGCAGACTGTTGTGCACCTTCGCCCACTGGGCGTAGGCGTCGATGTTGACGCTCAGCCAGGTGTCGCCCGTCGTGATCGAACAATCGTGGGTGTCGTTGCAAAGGTTCGGGACGACGAACGCCAGCGTCGGCAGGGTCGAGAAATCGCTCGGGAAAGCAGCGAACGGCAGATTGCTTTCCGCCGGCACATTGCTGAAGTTCACCCACGGATTGTGCTTGCGGGCATACAGTCCTGAAGTGCATTTCGTCGCCATGGCCGGCAAGTCTTCCGAATAGCCGACAAACGTGAGGTTCGCTGCGATCAGTTCGCTGCCGAGGTTCGCCGTGTCGAACGTGTGCGGGCAGCTGTCGTCAGTGACGCCCTGGTTGAAGCCTGAGAACAAGTCGAGATAGTTCGGCTCGCTGGGGTGTTCGATTGCGAAGGAGTTCTTGAAGTTCGCCCCCTGAGATGCGAGCCCGTTGATATACGGCGCGGCGGCGGTGGCGCCGATGATGTCATTGAAACTGTGGTTCTCCATCACGACCACGACGACGTGGTCCGGCATCGGGACCTGCGCAAGACCCGCGCAAGCGCACAGAATCATTGCAAGACAAACGCCTGCACGTAAACCGTTCAGAGGTGTTCGCGCATTCAGTATCTTGTCCGGCAACGGCGTGTTCGCTCCGTGTCAGGTTCCGCCGCGTGGATCGCTGGTGGTGATCGCGGCCGATGATACAACCGTGCGACCATGGGCAAATGTCGGGTACGTCGCTTTCCGGAAGGCAGCCGTCGCCATCATGATTCGGATGTACCCGCAGGCAAATCGAAGACACACGATGCGACACGCAGTGGCGATTGTCTGCGGTACCGTGATAGGCGCCATTGGGTGTGCCGCGCACGCGTTTGAGTCTCCGCTACCGGCTGCTGGCGTCGCGCAGCGTGCATGCGCCGCCATGGCGGCGCGTGTCGACGCTCTCACCGGAACCGGTCCCGTGTTGCTGCTCAGTTACGACGGCGCGTCAGGAAGCGGGCATTCCGACGAACCGTCCGAGCAAACGGTTGCCTACACTTACGACAATGCGCTTGCGACAATCGCGTTGCTGGCTTGTGGCAGCGACCGCCAGGCACAGCGCATCGGAGCGGCACTGCGACTCGCCGCGCTGGGTGGGGCGCGGCTGCGCAATGCCTATCGCGCCGGCGCCGTTGCCGAGGCACCACTTGCCAACGGCTGGTGGGACAATCAGGGCAAGCATTGGGCCGAGGATCCCCAGCAGCAGGGCACGGCAACCGGCAACGTTGCCTGGGTGGCGCTGGCGCTGCTCGATCTGCACGCTGCGGGCGGCCAGGCGCAATGGGTTGGGCCGGCTCGGCGACTGGGCGCATGGATCGTCGAGGAGACAGCCGACCGCCGCGGCGCCGGCGGCTTCGATGGCGGCATCGAGGGCGACGACGCGCACGCGCGCAAAGTCGCCTGGAAATCGACCGAGCACAATATCGACGCCGCGGCACTGTTCGACCGTTTGGCGGGAGTGGACAAGAGCGGCGACTGGACGCGCCACGCCGATGCGGCGAGGAATTTCGTGCAGAGCGAGTGGGACGCCGCCAGCGGCCATTTCTTCGTCGGCACGCTGCCCGACGGCGTTAC
>DASSGP010000194.1:0-2324 GCA_035693405.1 Rudaea sp.
GGGCGCGTTGCAGGTCGCCTGCAGTGCGCCGGGTCGACGCCCGCAGTCGAATCGGCAAATCTCGCCGGAATTTACACCAGGCAGGCTTGCGTTGAAGGGCGCGAGGGGGCGAAGCTACGCATGCAGAAGGACCGCGACACTGCGCTGCGACGCGTTCGACAAGGAGCACGGGGCATGAGAGGAGCAATCAGGGAACGCCGCGCGGCACGCGCAATATGCGCATTCATTCTGGGATTGCTGCCCTTGGCGGCCGCAGCACAGACGACGCTGCCGGACGTCAACGTGACCGCGCCGAAGTGGGAAGAGCGGCACGGTGGTTACGTCATATCGAGCAACTTCGAAGTCGATACGCACATGTCGGCCGTGATCTATCCGGCCGAGCCGTTCCAGGCCGACGACATCCTGAGCGTGCGCCTGACGCAGTTGAAGGACGACGAATATTTCGTGCTGCAGGAATGCGTTTCGGCCGACTGCACGCAAGCGCATATCCTGCGCGTCTGGAACGCTTACGGCGCGCTGGGATTCACGGTGCAGCAGCCCGATCGCGTGCGCATTCCGCACGAAGGCAAGTTCTTCATGTGGATGCAGCGCTTTCCGATGCCAGGTGGTCTTCCCGCTTTTAACGGATACGAGCCACTGAGCCCGCCGCTCGTTCTCAATCCAACCGGAACCGCGGAGCAGTTTCAGGCACTCGACGTCAAGGCCGCGCAGGAGCGCGGCCCGGTCAAGGTTGTCTCCTCGACGCACGACGGCTCGAGTTTTGCGCTGCGATTCGAAGGCGGCACGTCTGTGCTTATCCAGCGCATGCACGCTGCCGACTGAACTTCACGCCGCCACGCCCCGCCGTGCGCGCAACTTGACTCTCGGCTCGCCGTTGGGCAGGTCGAGAGTACTCGCCGCAAAAGGCTGGTGGGCCAAGGCCCACCAGAGCATCGATCAAGCGCGCATCAGTGATGCGGCTCTGCCACACCCTTGAGCATCTTGTTCGCGGCCTTGTTGTCGCCACAGTTGGCAATGTTGCTCAGCGCAACGATACCGACCAGGCGCTTGTTGCGATTGAGCACGGGCAACCGGCGCACGCCGAGCGTTGCCATGTTCTCCGCAGCGCTGCCGACGTCTTCGTCGTCGAAGCAGTATTGAATGCTGTCGCTCATCACCTCGCGAACCTGGGTCTTCGCATCGCGTCCCTTGGCTACCGCGCGCAGCACGATATCGCGATCGGTGATCATGCCGATGAGGCGATCGTTCTCGCCAACCGGCAGGCTGCCGATATCGGCCTTGGCCATCTCGGCGGCCGCTTCTCGAATCGTCTGATTCGGGCTGGCCAGATGCACATCGCGCGTCATTACGTCGCTGACTTTCTTCATTGGGGTATCCCTCCGTGTAGCCAAACAGAAAAACTTTCGGAATCGCATTCCCATTATGGGAGACGATTCCTGAGCCTAGGCTGTCGGCTGATACGTTGGCGATATGCCCGCGTGAAATTCATGTTTGGCCGTCATCGTGCATGCGCGATGCGCCGATCCTACGGCTCGGCCCGCTGGAAATCAGGAATCGCACCATTCGCGAAGGTGAATGCGCTCTGATGTTCAGCAGTCGTAGGATGGGTTGAGCGCAGCGGTACCCATCGCTACCATCCGCCAATGACACAATATCGGCGCGACTTCACAGCAGGCGGCACTTGGTTCTTCACCGTGAATCTGGCTGAGCGCCGATCCGCGCGTCTTGTCGACGACATTCGAACATTGCGTGCAGCATTCCGTTCTGTCCGTTGAAGCACGGTCACGTCAGTCGCGTTCGCGACTGGCCGTGGTCGTCATTCCATCGCTATGTGCGCGCCGGTGTGCTCGCCAATGAGTGGGGAGACGCGCCCGTTGCGGGCCTGATCTCGACTGCGACATTCGGCGAGCGGGAATGATGGGTATCGCTGCGCTCAACCCATCCTACGGGCTCGGTCAGAAAAGGATATCGAGCCGGTCGCTTGCCCAATGTCGTCCAACGTGAAGACACCCTCGTCGCTCCATTTCCTCACCGCAAAAGCGGAGTCTCCGACAGAAGCGTGATGTAACAAGCTGGCTCCCCTTACATTGGACGAAGGTCTGCGTGAGCCAGCGCCATGGCCTCAATCCTCCTCCACCTTCGGTTTGTACGCCTCGACGAGCTGCTTCTGCACCTGCGCCGGTACCGGGTCGTAGTGGCTGAACTCGATCGCGTAGCGGCCCTTGCCGGCGGTCATGGCTTTCAGTTCGGTCTGATAGTCGGTGATCTCGGCAAGCGGTACCTGTGCCTTGACGACGAGTTCGCCGCCATGCATCGAATCGGTG
>DASSGP010000195.1:0-2711 GCA_035693405.1 Rudaea sp.
CTGCGGTGGCTCAGCGCGCGTTGGCGCAGCGTCGGGTTGCCGAACTGGTAGGTGAGCTTTGCGGGCAAGGTTTAGGGAAGCTCTGAACTGGTCTGCATGGGCCCCACCGACTTGTCCGTGTGCAGACTCGGCGGCGACGGCAAGCCACACTGGCTGTCCGTCGAGCCAGCGCGCCCGCGCGGAACCTAGTAGGTCGCGCCGTGCGCTAGGTCGACCGTATTGTCGAAATGCACAAGCAGGTCGACGTTGTACATGAACGGCACATCCTTGTCGTAGAAGATGCGCAGCTTGTGCTGTCCGTCCTTGGTTATCAGCACGATGTTCTTCTCCGGAATGGAACGGTCGTCGACGTATTGCAGGTCGAAGTTGACGTTCAACTTGCGCCGGATGTCCTCGATCGTTGCGGTCTCGATTCCCGCCTGGGACTGCAGCGACTTCATCGATTTCACCACGCCAAAATATTCCGTGTAGACAGGCACGAGTTTCATTGCGGCGTAGGCGAAGAATCCGCCGACTATCAGAACGATGGCAAAACCGATCAGTGTGAGTCCCTTCTGGCTCGTTGCTGCACGCATGACTGCACCCCTATTTGATCAACGTTCCAATGCGCTTGAAATCGATACCGCCATCCCAGTTCATCCAGATCACGAAGGCCCTGCCGACCAGGTTGGCCTCCGGAACGAAGCCCCAGTATCGGCTGTCCTCGCTATTATCCCGATTATCCCCCATTGCGAAATAGTGTCCAGCCGGCACGCGGAACGTACCCTCCGCGCCGGCGTGCAACGGCCAGGTCAGGATGTCGTGTTCGACGCCTGGCAGCATTTCGCGCCGGTTTTCGGCGCCGGCCATCTTGCGGCCTTCGTCGCCGCTGCCGACGTACGGGCCAAGATAGGTTTGCGGGACCTCCTTGCCATTCACGTAGACGATCTTGTTGCGATACGTGATCTCGTCTCCGGGCAGGCCGATCACGCGCTTGATGTAGTCGACCTTCGGGTTGCGCGGGTAGCGGAACACGAAGACGTCGCCGCGCTGCGGTTCGCCGACTTCGAAAATCTTGGTATTCAGCACCGGCAGGCGCAGTCCGTAGGCGAACTTGTTGACGAGGATGAAGTCGCCCACAAGCAGCGTCGGCATCATCGAGCCCGACGGAATCTTGAACGGTTCGGCCAGGAACGAGCGGAACATCAGCACGATCAGGATCACCGGGAAAAAGGATCTTGCGTACTCGACGATGATCGGCTCGCGCATCGCCTCGGCCGCGCGCTGCTGGCGTTCGGCTTCCGTGCCGCCGGTGGCCGCGAGCGCGTTTGCGCGCGCCTGCCGGCCGCCGTACAGGAACAACCGGTCGAGCAGCCAGATGATGCCGGTGACGATCGTCAGTACGACCAGCAATAGCGCAAAATCGAAATCCATTGGTGAGTCCTGGGAAAGGGGCTAGGGACTAGGGACTAGCGGCTAGGGGCTAGGGATCAGGGACTAGCGGGAGCAGGCGAACGGCTTTGCTCTTCGCTAGTCCCTGGCCCCTAGTCCCTAACCCCTATTTATCAACCTGCAACACGGCCAGAAACGCTTCCTGCGGAATCTCGACCTTTCCGACCATCTTCATGCGTTTCTTGCCTTCTTTCTGTTTCTCGAGGAGCTTGCGCTTGCGCGTCGCGTCGCCACCATAACATTTGGCCAGCACGTTCTTGCGCATCGCCTTGACCGTCGAGCGCGCGATGACCTGCGCGCCGACCGCGGCCTGGATCGCCACGTCGAACATCTGGCGCGGAATCACCTCACGCATGCGCTCGACCAGATCGCGCCCGCGCCGGTCGGCCTGCGCGCGATGCACGATCGCGCTGAGCGCATCGACACGCTCGCCGTTGATCAGCACATCCAGCCGCACGAACGACCCGGGCGCGAACCGCTCGAAATGGTATTCCATCGAGGCATAGCCGCGCGAGACCGACTTGAGCCGGTCGAAGAAATCCATGACGACTTCAGCCAGCGGCAGCTCGTAGCTGATCTGCACCTGTGTCGCCAGGTAATGGATCGAACGTTGTGCGCCGCGCTTTTCCTCGCACAGCTTGATGACGTTGCCGACGTAATCCGGCGGAGTCAGCACGTTGGCGACGATGATCGGCTCGCGGATCTCCTCGATGTAATTCGAGGCCGGCAACTTCGCCGGATTGTCGAGCTGGATCACCGTGCCGTCAGTCTTCAGGATCTCGTAAATGACGGTCGGCGCGGTGCTGATCAGGTTGAGGTCGTATTCGCGCTCCAGGCGCTCCTGCACGATTTCCATGTGCAGCATGCCCAAGAAGCCGCAGCGGAAACCGAAGCCCATGGCTTCGGAGCTTTCCGGCTCGAAGTGCATCGCTGCATCGTTGAGCTTGAGCTTTTCCAGCGCCTCGCGCAGTGCTGTGTAATCGTCGGCGATGACCGGAAACAGACCGGCGAACACGCGCGGCTGCATCTTCTGGAAGCCCGGCAGCGCCTGTGCCGCCGGCTTGCTCGCCAGGGTCAGCGTATCGCCGACCGGCGCACCGTGCACGTCCTTGATCGAGGCATTGACCCAGCCGACTTCTCCCGCACCGAGTTTGTCCTTCGGCGTGCGCTTGGGCGTGAACACGCCGACTTCGCCGACTTCGTGCACGCGGCCGGTCGACATCACCAGCAGCTTGTCGCGCGGCTTGATCTCGCCCTGCATGACGCGCACGAGCGAAACG
>DASSGP010000196.1:0-6798 GCA_035693405.1 Rudaea sp.
CATGCGCCAGCCGCCGGCGCCGAGCGTCAGGGCCGCCTGCTCCTCCTCCGTGCCCTGGGCCTGCATGAGCGGGATCAGCTCGCGCGCGACGAACGGAAACGTGACGAACACCGTCGCCAGCACGATGCCCGGCAGCGCGAAAACGATCTTGATGTCGTGCGCGGAAAGCCAGGCGCCGAACCAGCCTTGCGCCCCGAACAGCAGCACGAACAGCATGCCGGCGATGACCGGCGAAACCGAGAACGGCAGGTCGATCAGCGCCGACAGCAGGCTCTTTCCGCGAAATTCGAACTTGGCGATCGCCCATGCCGCGGCCACGCCGAACACCGTGTTGAGCGGCACCGCGATCGCTGCCGTCAGCAACGTGAGCCGGATTGCCGCCTTCGTGTCGCTGTCGGCGAACGCACTGAAGAATGTCTCGATGCCATGACTCAATGCCTGCACGAACACGATGATCAGCGGCAGGAGAAGAAACACGCCGAGGAACAACAAGGTGACACCGATCAGCAGCCAGCGAACCGGCGCCGGCTCGACCAGCGAATTGCGGTAGCGGCTAGCCATGCCGGCGCCTCCAGCCCTGCACCAGGTTGATGGCGAACAGGATCGCGAACGACAACACGAGCATGGCGCTGGCCAGCGCAGTCGCGCCGGCGTAGTTGAATTCATCGAGCCGGATCATGATCAGCAGCGGCGCGATCTCGGAAACATTTTGCAGGTTGCCGGCGATGAAGATGACCGAACCGTACTCGCCGACCGCGCGCGCGAAGGCCAGCGCCCCGCCGGTCAGCAAGGCTGGCAACACGGTCGGCAGGATGATGTGCACGATGGTCTGGCGTCGTGTCGCGCCGAGCGTTGCGGCGACCTCCTCGAGCTGCTTCTCGGCTTCTTCGAGCACGGGTTCCAGGGTGCGCACGACAAACGGCAGGCCGATGAACACCATCGCGATGATGATACCCAGAGGCGTGTACGCGACCTTCACGCCGAGTTGCGCGAGCGGCGCGCCGAGCCAGCCGTTTTCGGAGTACAGGGCCGTCAGCGCGATGCCGGCGACGGCTGTCGGCAAGGCAAACGGCAGATCGATCAGCGCGTGGAACAGACGCTTGCCGACGAAGTCATAGCGGACGAATGTCCAGGCGATCAAGGAGCCGAACACGATGTTGATCGCCGCCGCAGCCAGCGCGCCGCCGAAACTCAGGCCGAGTGCGTGGAGCACGCGGTAACTGGTCAGTTCGTGCCAGATCGCGCTTGGTCCGACGCCGGCCGCGTGCAGGAACAATGCGGCCAGCGGAATCAGCACCAGCAGCGAAAGGTAGGTCAGCGAAAAGCCCAGACTCAGGCCGAAGCCGGGCAACGGCGAGCGGCGCGCCCTGGCGCGGCCGCCAACGGAAACAGATGAGGTCCGGCCCATTCCGGCAGCAGATCGCGCGAGGACGACGGAGTTCATGCTAACCCAGTCATCGGCGCACGGCGAGCCGCGCGGCGACCGCGCGGATGCGGCCGCCTGAACAAGATCGTTTCGTCCGGGTCACCGCCCGGCTCCCTGGTAGATCTGATCGAAGACACCGCCGTCGCCGAAGAACTTCGGCTGCGCGGCTTTCCAGCCACCGAACTGCTGGATCGTGACCAGCTCGATTTTCGGAAAATCCGTGGCATGACGCGCCGCAACTGCCGGATCCTGGGGGCGATAGTGGTTCTTCGCGATGATTTCCTGCGCCGCTGGCGTGTACAGAAAGCGCAGGTAGGCTTCGGCGACCTTCTCTGTACCATGCTTCTTCACATTCTTGTCGATCACTGCAACCGGCGGCTGCGCAAGTACCGAGAGCGACGGCGCGATGACTTCGAACTTGTCGCCACCAAATTCCTTCAGCGCGAGATGTGCTTCGTTCTCCCACGCGATCAGCACATCGCCGAGGGCGCGCTGGGCGAACGTCAGGGTTGCACCGCGAGCGCCGGAATCGAGTACCGGCACGTTCTTGTACAAGCGCCCAATCCATTCGCGCGCCTTGGCCTCGTCGTTCGCGCTGGCTTTCAATGCGTACGCATAGGCGGCGAGGAAGTTCCAGCGCGCTCCTGCGGAGGTCTTGGGGTTCGGCGTAATCACGACGACACCGGGCTTGACCAGATCAGCCCAGTCCTTGACGCCCTTCGGGTTGCCCTTGCGCACCAGCAATACGATCGTCGAGTTGTATGGCGTGCTGTCGCCGGGCAGGCGCGACTGCCAGTCGCCCGGAAGCAGGTCGCCGTTGTCGTGCAGCGCATCGATGTCCGAAGCAATCCCGAGCGTCGCGACGTCGGCCTCGAGTCCGTCGATGATCGCCCTCGCCTGCTTCGACGAGCCACCGTGCGACTGCTTGATCGTCACCGAGTCGCCGGTTTTCACCTTGAAGTCGGCCACGAAAGCCGCGTTGACCTGCTGATAGAGCTCGCGCGTCGGGTCATAGGAGACATTGAGCAAGGTCACATCGCCAGCGTGTGCGAACAGGCCAAAGCCCAGCCCGAAGATCAGCATAACCACGGTGCGTTGCATGGTTGACCCCAACTTGTGAAAAAGGAAGTCTACTTTCGCGTGCCTATACTCCGAACTGGCGAATCGCCATGTCGATATGAATGCGGTCGCCCCGGTGAGGGCCTGCGCCGCTGCGCGGCTTGCGCGAGTGGCCAAGTTCGATGGGCAGCTCGCGCGCGAATTTCGCCGCCATCGCCCGGATCTCGGGAAGCGCCGTGCATTCCCATAGCGTGCCGCGCAACAGCGTGCCGATGACGCGCATGCCGGTTTCGGCGGTGCCGTCGGCACGCATGACACGGCCCGCAGTGTCCGCGTCGATGCCGAGTCCCTGCCGGTCGGCCCGCACCAGCCGCGATTCGAACATCTGCCGCAGCAGCCGGTGTGACGTTCTCTGCACCGCTGTCTGCAGACCGGTCGCCTGGATCGCGAGGTCAACGGTCACCTGACGCGTAGTGCCGTCGTCGCGACGGCGGTACGTCATCGAAAGTGGCCCGCTGCCCTCGATACGGCGCACGCGACCGGCCACGACTCTCAGGCGTCCTTCGTCCTGCAACCGTTCGACGGCCTGGGCCGTTTGCGGCGCCATCCGATGCCGCGCAACTTCCCAGACCCAACGCACGTGGCGCAGGAAGCGGCGGCGTTGCGCGATGTCGAGCGAACGCCACAGATCGACCGTCACCGGGCGCAGCCCGTCAACGACGCTGCGCCAGTCCTGCCCATCGTCGCGCAGGCTTTCACGCACCATGTTCACCCAACGCCGGATCGACGGCGCAGAGGTCAGTTCCTCGATCAATTGCGCCTGATGGGCGTAAGGCTTGGCCGGCGCAGCGCCGTGGGCCGCCGGGAGGCGTCCGTGGCGCGAGAGCGCAATGATCCGGGCCTGGGGCCATTTCGTTGCCGCGGACAGGACCACGTCGACAGCAGTCAAGCCGCTGCCGAGCACGGCGATGTCCTGCGGCGCGTGTTCGAGGACAGGCACCTTCCACGGATCGCGCAGATAGCGGCCGCTCGCGATCGCCTCGCCGTCAACCTCCGCGATCGGTACCGGAGGCAGGGCGCCGATCGCGAGCACGACGCCGTCGACGGCGATGCGCGTGCCCTCATCGGTTCCGATGCAGTAGCCGCCGGCGGCCCCGCGCTCGATCGATACCGCTTCGCTGGCCTGCAACTCCAGGCGCACTTCGCCGCTCGCCATCAATTGCGCCAGGGTTGCTTCGACATAGTCGCCGAACGCCGCACGCGGCAGGAAATCGCCAGGCAGCGCCGGCGTGCAGCGTGCTTCGAGGAAGCGCAGCAGCGCGCCGGCGTCATCGGCGAACAAGCCCATGTTCGCGGCGCGCACGTTGAGCAGGTGCATTGCATTGTCCGTCGTGTACGCGACGCCGCGTCCCGGTGCGCTTCGTCCGGTCAGCCAGACCAGTTCGCAGGCGACTCTGCCGCGGCGCAGGAACTCGCCAACGACCGCTGCGCCGGCGGCCCCGCCGCCGACGACCGCGATGCGCGTCACCCCGTCCCCGCCCGGCACTCCGAATCGAATCACGCCGCACTCCCCGCGCCCTTAAGTCACGGTCGACATGGCACCACGCGCGGCGTTAGGAAGGCGCTAAATCCGACATGAGATTTCGTGTGGTCGTTATTCCGGCCCCAGCGACCATGCATGGGCTCGCCGCGATAACCACAGCGCATGACCCTATAACCAACGATTGGTTTTGCCCGCCGCGGCAAGGGCCTACGATCCCTTCCTCTCTTTGGACGTCTAGACACCTGCGCAATGTCCGCCGAACCGATCCGCACCCTGGTACCGCTGCCGGAAGAGCAAGCCGGCTTGCTGTCGCGCCTGGTGGAGGGACTCGATCAGTCGGCCTTGATCTGGCTTTCAGGCTACACCGCCGGCCTTGCGGCGCGGGCGCCATTGACGGCGCGCGAAGCGGCGCCACTGGCTGCGGTCGAAACCGCAGTATCGCAGCAACTGACGATCGTCTATGGCAGCCAGACCGGCAATGCGAAGCGCGTTGCCGAAAAGCTGGCGCGCGAATCGGAAGCTGCCGGACTCGCAGTGCGACTGCTGCGCGCCGATGCCTACCCGCTGCGTGAGCTGAAGGCCGAACGCCTGCTGTACGTCGTCATCAGCACGCAGGGCGATGGCGATCCGCCCGATGACGCGCGTGGTTTCGTCGAGTTCCTCGCCGGCAAGCGTGCGCCGCGCCTCGAGCATCTCGAATTTGCGGTGCTCGGACTCGGTGACAGCAGCTACGCGAAATTCTGCGCCGTCGGCGCAAGTATCGACGAGCGCCTGGCCGAGCTCGGAGGCAAGCGGCTGTTCGCGCGCGGCGAGGCCGACGTCGACTTCGACACTATCGCCCAACCGTGGCTGGCGCGCGCGCTGGCGAGTGCACGCGAGGCGCTCAAGGCCAATGCCCCTTCGCCGACGGCCAAAGTGACGCCACTGCGGCCGCAGCGCGCGCCGGTAGTCTGGACGCACGAACGCCCCTACTCGGCCGAAGTGCTGGTCAATCAGCGCATCACCGCCTCAAGCGGCGGGAAGGACGTGCGCCATGTCGAACTTGCCCTGGGCGACTCGGGCCTGACCTACGAACCCGGCGACTCCCTCGGCGTATGGCCGAGCAATCCGCCGGCTCTCGTCGATGCCATAGTCGGCGCGCTGAAGCTCGATGCCCAGCAGCCTGTCACGCATGAGTCGCAGACGCTGCCGTTGCGCGACTGGCTGCTGGAAAAGCGCGAACTGACGCGCCTGGCCCGTCCTTTCGTATTCGCCCACGCGCAACGGGCCAAGCACGACGACCTCGATGCGGTCGTCGCATCGCCGGTGGCATTTCTGAAGATGCTGTTCGACTATCAGACCGTCGACCTGCTGCGTGCTTATCCGGCCGAATGGAACGCGCAGGAACTGGTCGCCGCCTTGCGTCCGCTGCAGCCGCGCCTGTATTCGATTGCATCGAGCCTGAAAGCAGTCGACGACGAGGCGCATCTGACCGTCGCCCTGGTCGACTACGAAGCCTTTGGCATCCGTCATACCGGTGCCGCCTCGCACTTTCTTGCCGAACGCAGTGCCGGCGGCCGAGCGCCGATCTTCATCGAGACCAACGAACGGTTCCGCCTGCCGCAGGATCCGTCGCGCGACGTGATCATGATCGGCCCTGGCACCGGCGTCGCGCCATTTCGCGGGTTTGTCCAGGAGCGCGCGGTGGTCGGTGCGAAAGGCCGCAACTGGCTGTTCTTCGGCAATCCGCATTTCCATTCCGATTTTCTCTATCAGCTCGAGTGGCAGCGCGCGCTCAAGCGCGGCGAACTGCATCGGCTCGACGTGGCCTTTTCGCGCGACCAGCGCGACAAGGTCTATGTCCAGCAGCGCATTCGCAGCAAGGGCCGTGAGCTGTACGCATGGCTCGAGAGCGGCGCGCACCTCTATGTTTGCGGCGACGCGTCGCGCATGGCCATCGATGTGCACGCCGCGCTGCGAGATGTGGTCGTGCAGCACGGTGGAAGAAGCGTCGAGGACGCCGAAGCCTATTTGCAGAACCTGGCTAACGAGCGCCGCTACCTCCGGGACATCTACTGATGAGCGCGACGGCGCCAGTGCTGTCTGCGGTCGAGGGCATCAAGGCTGCAAGCCGGCGCCTGCGCGGCACGCTGGTCGAGGGCCTCGCCGATGCGGTCACTGGAGCGATCGCGGATCCCGACACGCAACTGATCAAGTTCCACGGCAGCTATCAGCAGGATGATCGCGACATCCGCGACGAGCGCCGGCTGCAGAAACTCGAACCGTCCTACCAGTTCATGATCCGCACGCGCCTGCCGGGTGGCGTGATCACGCCGCAGCAATGGCTCAAGCTCGACGCGATCGCGACCGGTTATGCCAACGGCACGCTGCGCCTGACGACGCGCCAGGCGTTCCAGTTCCACGGCGTGATCAAGCGCGAACTCAAGGCGACGATGCGCGCCTTGAATGCCGCGCTGATCGATACGATTGCGGCGTGCGGCGACGTCAACCGCAATGTGCTGGTTGCCGCCAACCCGTTCGAATCGCAGGCGCATGCGGCGGTGCATGAAGTTGCGCAGCACCTGTCCGTGCACCTGATGCCGAAGACTCGGGCGTATTACGAGATCTGGCTGGACGAGAAACAGGTTGCCGGCAGCGGCGAGGAGAACGAGCCGATATACGGTCCGACCTACCTGCCGCGCAAATTCAAGATCGCGTTCGCGGTGCCGCCGGTCAACGACGTCGATGTGTTCGCGAACGACATCGGCTTCATCGCCATACTGGAAGACGG
>DASSGP010000197.1:0-3687 GCA_035693405.1 Rudaea sp.
TTCCGGCAGCGAGAGACCCGAGCCGCCGAGTTCCTTCGGAAAGTCTTTCAGTTTCGGCAGGCCGTCCTTGATCCGCAGCCTGGTTTCCTGATAGTTGACATGGACGCCGGCCTCGTACGGAAAATCCTGCAGGACGGCGGCATACACATCGGTCAGTCCCATGCCCGGATGTTCGGTGAGGATGTGCCCACCGCAGGTCTTGCACCACTTGCGATAGCTGGTCGGCGTCTTGTTGTAGCTGCCGATATTGTCGGCGCCGCGCGTGATCTTCACCGCCTGCGGCTGCCACAACGTGAACGCGTTGACCGGTCCTGCCGACCAGTGCCGGCATGACTCGCAATGACAGTAGCCCATTCCGGCCGGGTCGCCGCTGACCGTGAACTGCACAGCGCCGCAGAAGCAACTGCCTTTGTACGATTTTCCACCTTTTGCCTGATCGTTCGACATGCTGATTTTCCTCTTGTTCTTGTGGCAGGGGCCGGCCGCGGCAGGCTACTCAAGCAGCGAAGCCGCCGGCAAAAAATTGTCCGGCGCCCCGAGGGTTGCTAGTATCCATGCCGGCCCGACCCGCGTCTTGGCCGATACTCTGCGCCTCTTGCCCAAAACCCCATGGATGCCTTGTCGGACGTTCTGAAGTCGGTGCGCCTCGAAGGCGCCGTGTACCTCAACGCGGAATTCAGCGCACCCTGGTGCATCCGCGGCGAATGCACGGTACCGAGCGTCAGGCAGCGGCTCGCCGGCGCCGAACACGTCGTGTTCTTTCATTTCCTGACCGAAGGCACCTGCAAGGTGCGTCTGGCCGACGGCGGCGATGCGCTCGACGTCGCCGCCGGCGACCTTATCCTGATCCCGCAGGACGACCGACACCTGATGGGCAGCGACGTGCGCATCGCGCCGTTGCAAACCGAACCGCTCGTGGTCGCGGACGGCGCGAGCGATACCGACTTCATACAATTGCGCCACGGCGGCGGCGGCGAACTCACGCGCTTCGTCTGTGGCTATCTGGCCTGCAGCCGCAGTGTTTGCAGGCCGTTGCTCGAGGCGCTGCCGCGCGTGCTGCGCATCCCGGTCGGCGAGGGATCGGCGGCGGTGCAACTGCGCGAATTGTTGCGGATGGGCGTGCGCGAATCGTTCGCGTCGCGGCCGGGCGCCGAGTCGATGCTCGCCAAGCTTTCCGAATTGATGTTCGTCGAGGCAATGCGGCGCTACGTCGAGAGTCTCCCGCCCGGTGGCAGCGGCTGGCTGGCCGGCGTGCGCGATCTCCAGGTCGGACGCGCGCTGGCCCTGCTGCACGGCGAACCGGGCAAGTCATGGACGGTCGACGAGCTTGCGCACAAGGTGGCGCTTTCGCGATCGGCTCTCGCCGAACGCTTCTCGGCTCTCGTCGGTGAGCCGCCGATGCAGTACCTGATGCGCTGGCGTCTCGCGCTCGCGGCGCAGGCGTTGCGCGCGGGCGGCGATGCGATCGTACGCGTCGCCGAACGCAGCGGTTACGAGTCCGAGGCCGCATTCAGCCGCGCCTTCAAGCGCGAATTCGGCACGCCGCCGGCCGCGTGGCGCAGGGCCGGGGCGAGGCAGTAGGGCACAGGGTTGGTTGCGCTTTCACCTCCCCCCTTGTGGGGGAGGTCGCCGCGCGTTGCGCGGCGGGAGAGGGGATGGCGCCGCAGGCGCCCGCTGACGCGGGCGCTACCCCTCTCCCCAACCCCTCTCCCACAAGGGGAGAGGGGCTAGGAGCGAACCGCTGATTTGTATACATCTGCAAAACGCACCAGCGCCGGACGGTCACGGGCGACCGACGTATTCCGCAACACCCGCTTCGTGCTAGTTTGTCGTTGCGGGCTGCGCGGCGCGCGGTCTCCAACATCATGCTTCCCTGGGGGAAAACATGGATGCCATCGGTCTGCTGTTCCTGGCGCTCACGCCAGTCACCTATCTTGCATTCCTCGCGGTCGAATTGATCTGGCCGGCGCGCGATTTTCCGCCGCGCGCGAACTGGCAATGGCTCGGCGCCGCATTCCTCGTGCTGTCGATGGCGATCGGCAACGCGTTGCCGCTCTATCTTCCGGTCGACTGGATGGCCGAGCATCGCTGGTTCGACGGCACGCGCTTCGGTGTGGCCGGCGGCGCGATCGTCGGCTTCGTCGTTCTCGAGTTGTTCGTTTATGCCTGGCACCGCGCGAATCACACGTTCAGCCCGCTCTGGCGCGCTTCCCATCAGATCCATCACAGTCCGCTGCGCGTCGACATTCCGGGTTCGGTCGTGTTCCATCCGGTCGAGATCGTGATCTACACGTTGATCCCGCTGTTCGTCACGGTGATCGTGCTTGGCCTCGATCCCCTTGCCGCGGCGATTACCGGGTACCTGTTCACGCTCGCCAGCTATTTCCAGCACTGGAACGTGCACACGCCGCAGTGGATGGGCTACATCCTGCAGCGCCCCGAGTCGCACTGCGTGCACCACCGCAAAGGTTCGCACTACTACAACTTCGCCGACCTGCCGCTGTGGGACATCGTGTTCGGCACGTTCCGGAATCCGCCGAAGTACATGGGCGAGTGCGGATTCGAAAACGGCGCCGACTTGCGCATGGGCGCAATGCTCGCGTTCGAGGATGTCAATGCGGCGGCTTACGGTCCCGGCAACATCGGCGTGCGTCCCGGCGGCAATCCCGTGCGCACGAGCGCGGTTACGCGCTGACGAGCAGGTTGCAGCTCTAGCCCCCTCTCCCGCTGGCGGGAGAAGGCTGGGGTGAGGGTGGCGCCAAGGAAGAGCACGCGCTTCTGCTGCCCCAGCCCGCACGCGTCTGCCTTCAATATTCAGCATCGCCATGATGCGCAGAGTGCCCCCGGATTCCGCTTCACTCGATTCGGGCTACGAGATTTTTTTCCTTCTCCCTCCGGGAGAAGGTGGCGCGAAGCGCCGGATGAGGGTCCGAACACGTATCGACGCCGATAAATCCCGGACCCCCAACCCCTCTCCCGATGGGAGAGGGGCTAAAGCACCAGCTTCGCGCAGCCCGAAATCAGTTCGGGCGCTCGAAGTGGATCCTATGGTGCCTGCTTGCGCGACACCGCCCAATCAAACACACTCCTCCGACCGGCATGCCATCCACAGGGGAAGTGCATCCGCCCATGAAGCCCAGCCTGTTCGCCGAACTGCGACGCCGCAACGTGTTCCGCGGCGCGGCGTTCTACATCGCGGCCGTGTGGGCGCTGGCGCAGGGCATCGCGTCGCTCGGGCCCGCGGTCGGCGCGCCCGACTGGGCGACGCGCTGGTTCCTCGTCGCCGCGGCGATCGGCTTTCCGTTCTGGCTCGCGTTCTCGTGGTTCTACGAATGGACGCCGCAGGGCATCAAGCGCGACAGCGAAGTCGAACGCGACGCTTCGACCGCGCGCAGCCAGAACCGCAAGCTCGACCTCGCCATCATCGGCGCGCTCGCCGTCGCCGTCGTGCTGCTGCTGACGAATACGTTTGTCTGGCACAAAGGCGCCGGCCTGCATGACGAATTCGACGACGCGCCGGTCTCCGACAAGTCGATCGCGGTGCTGCCGTTCGTCGACATGTCGTCGGCCAAGGACCAGGAATATTTCTCCGACGGCATTTCCGAGGAACTGCTGAATCTGCTCGCGAAGATTCCGCAATTGCAGGTCACGGCGCGCACCTCGTCGTTCGCGCTCAAGGGACAGGCA
>DASSGP010000198.1:0-3160 GCA_035693405.1 Rudaea sp.
AATCTCGGCTTCCGCGACGAGGAACTGCGTGAGTTCGCGCGCAAGGCCGGCCTGAAAGTGCTGAGCTGCGAGCGCGTCACGCGCGAACGCCGGCCGCCGCATTTTGAAGTGTTGAGCCTTTTGGCGAAGAGTTCGGATGTACGGTGAGCTAGGTATTCTTTTGCTCGTCATCCCGGCGGAAGCCGGAATGACGGATTCTTTGGGAGTCCCGCAATGAAAAACTTGCCTTGGTTGAATCCCGCGCGCACGCAGCAGCTGCTCGACGCGCTGTCGCAGCGCATCCTGATCATCGACGGAGCGATGGGCACGATGTTGCAGAGCTACAAGCTCGACGAGTCCGGTTACCGCGGCAAGCGCTTCTCCGATGGGCGCGACGCGCACGCCATGCACGAGCATCACGGTCCGGGCTGCGATCTCAAGGGCAACAACGACCTGCTGTCGCTGACCCAGCCGGAAATCATCAAAGCCGTGCATGGCGCCTACCTCGATGCCGGCGCGGACCTGATTGAAACGAACACGTTCAACTCGACCTCGATCAGCCAGGCCGACTATCACCTCGAACATCTGGCCGGCGATCTGAACCGCGAAGGCGCGCGGCTCGCGCGCGAAGCCTGCGATGCGGCGGAAGCGAAAAACCCCGGGCAACCGCGCTTCGCGATCGGCGTGCTCGGACCGACCAGCCGCACGGCGTCGATCTCCCCGGACGTCAACAATCCCGGCTTCCGCAATGTCACGTTCGAGGAACTGGCGAGCAACTATGCCGAGTCGACGCGCGGACTGCTCGATGGCGGCGCCGACGTAATCATGGTCGAAACGATCTTCGATACGTTGAATGCGAAGGCGGCGTTGTTTGCTGTCGCGGAGGAATTCGCGCGTCGTGGCGCGCGCGTGCCGATCATGATTTCCGGCACGATTACGGACATGTCCGGCCGCACTCTATCGGGCCAGACCGCCGAAGCGTTCTACTACTCGCTGCGCCACGCACGGCCGTTGTCGATCGGATTGAACTGTGCGCTCGGTGCGACCGAACTGCGCGCCTACGTCGACGCGCTGGCACAGGTCGCCGAGTGCTACGTCAGCGCCCATCCGAACGCCGGACTGCCGAATGCGTTTGGCGAGTATGACGAAACGCCGGAACAGATGGCAGCCACTATCGGCGAGTTTGCAACGAGTGGCCTGGTGAACTTTGTCGGTGGTTGCTGCGGCACGACGCCGGCGCATATTCGCGCGATCGCGGAAGCGGTACGCGGCGTGCCGCCGCGGGCGTTGCCACTGGCGGAACCCAGGGCCGCTTAAAACGCGCTCGTCATCCCGGCGAAAGCCGGGATCCAGCCTTTTGTCGGGAACAGCAAGGAGCTGGATTCCGGCTTGACCAGCTCCGCTGTTGGGAGTCGCCGGAATGACGAGCTAGGAAACAGAATTCAAGACGACACACCGTATCGATGACGACACAACCGCGTTACACCCGCCTCTCCGGCCTCGAGCCTCTGGTCATCACGCCGGAGTTGCTGTTCGTCAACGTCGGCGAGCGCACGAACGTGACCGGGTCGGCGCAGTTCAAGAAGCTGATCAAGGACGACCGTTACGACCAGGCCGTCGAAGTCGCCCGCCAGCAGGTCGCGAACGGCGCGCAGATCCTCGACGTCAACATGGACGAGGGCCTGATCGACTCCGAAGCGGCGATGACGAAATACCTGCAGCTGATCGCGGCCGAGCCCGACATCGCGCGCGTCCCGGTCATGGTCGACTCGTCGAAGTGGACCGTCATCGAAGCCGGCTTGCGCTGCCTGCAGGGCAAAGGCGTGGTCAACTCGATATCGCTCAAGGAAGGCGAGGAAGTTTTCATCGAGCATGCGCGCAAGGTGCTCAACTACGGCGCCGCCGCCGTCGTCATGGCATTCGACGAGACCGGCCAGGCCGATACGAAAGCCCGTAAAGTCGAAATCTGCACGCGCGCCTACAAGATCCTGACCGAGCAGGTCGGCTTTCCGCCGGAAGACATCATCTTCGACCCGAACATCTTCGCGATCGCGACCGGCATCGAGGAGCACAACAACTACGCCGTCGACTTCATCGAGGCGACCCGCGAGATCAAGGCAACGCTGCCGCACTGTCACGTGTCCGGCGGAGTATCGAATGTGTCGTTCTCGTTCCGCGGCAACGAGACCGTGCGCCAGGCGATCCATGCCGTGTTCCTCTATCACGCGATCCGGGCCGGCATGGACATGGGCATCGTCAACGCCGGCGCGTTGCCGATCGTCGACGACCTCGACCCGGAACTGCGCGAAGGTGTCGAAGACGTCGTGCTGAACCGGCGTCCGGATGGCACCGAGCGCCTGCTGACGATCGCGGAAAAATACAAGGGCAAGAAGGACACCGTCGAGGTCGAGGCGCAGGCCTGGCGTGATCTGCCGGTGCGCGCGCGGCTGAGCCATGCGCTCGTGCACGGCAACGACGCGTTCGTCGAGGCCGATACCGAGGAAGCGCGCCAACTGTCGTCGCGCCCGCTCGACGTGATCGAGGGCCCGCTGATGGACGGCATGAATGTCGTCGGCGACCTGTTCGGCGCAGGCAAGATGTTCCTGCCGCAGGTCGTCAAGTCGGCGCGCGTCATGAAGAAGGCAGTCGCCTACCTGATCCCGTACATCGAGGAAGAAAAGCTGCGCACCGGCGAATCGCACAAGGCCAACGGCAAGATCATCATGGCTACGGTCAAGGGCGACGTGCACGACATCGGCAAGAATATCGTCGGCGTCGTGCTCCGCTGCAACAACTTCGACGTCGTCGACCTCGGCGTCATGGTGCCGGCGCAGAAGATCCTCGACACGGCCCGTGCCGAGAAAGCCGACATGATCGGCCTTTCCGGGCTGATCACGCCGTCGCTCGAAGAGATGAGTCATATCGCCAAGGAAATGCAGCGCCAGAACTTCGTGCTGCCGCTGCTGATCGGCGGCGCCACGACCTCCCGCGCGCACACCGCGCTGAAGATCGATCCGCACTACAAATCACCGACGGTCTGGGTCAAGGATGCCTCGCGCGCGGTCGGCGTCGCCCAGTCGCTGATCAGCAAGGAACTCGTCGACGATTTTCTCGCCAAGGTCAGCGCCGAGTACGCCGACATCCGCGAGCGCCACAAGGACCGCGGTCCGACGAAACGGCT
>DASSGP010000199.1:0-2985 GCA_035693405.1 Rudaea sp.
GCCGATTGTGATCCAGCACGCGCCCGAGGTTCGTGCTGGATTGACCTCGAAGATATGCCAGCCACGCTGCCGGGGCCTCGTGTCCCGGCAGGTCGTCCTCGCGCACGATGCCGAGCAGTTGCCGTTCGATCGTCTGCAACCGGCAGTTTTCCCAGACGCCGCGGTACGCGCGGCGTACCGGATACAGCAAGTCGACATGGCCCCGCTCATCGAACGGGTGCGCCTGCCGATGCAGGCGATAGCGGCCCTTCAGCAAGGGCGTATCGTATGAGCGTCCGTTGTAGCTGACGAAGATCGCGTCCGCCGGCAGGCCGCAGGAAAAACTGCGCAGCATTTCCGCTTCGCCGCCGAGCGCGGTCAGATACAGTTGTCGAACGACGAGCTCGCCGCCTCGCCACTGCGCGCTGCCGATCATGAAAGCCCTGGTGCCGACGCCGCCGGCGAGCCCGGTAGTCTCGGTATCGAAGCAGACGAGGCGTTCGCGTTCGGCTTCGCTCACGTCGCCCCATGGAAGCCCGACGATGCGCGATGTCTCGCCCGGGCGACGCGATTCGACCAGATGCAACCCTTCCGCAATTTCGATTCCGGCCGGCGCGGCAAGCTTGCGCGTCGCCGCCCGCCTTCGCAGGTCGAGCAGCCGGCGCAGGTCGGAGCGCACGACATCGGTCGCGGCATTCGAACTGGAGGTGCGCCCGATCTGGCGCTGCAACGTGCGCAGCCGCTCACTGACTTCGCTCATGCCAGCAGATCGAGCACGGTCAGCGCAAGGTGCCGCGCGGACCGCCCGCCGGTCTCGTCACCGGCAAGCACGGGTCCCACGCAAGCCGGGCAGCCGACGCTGCAACTGCAGCCTTCAACCAGGTCGCGCGACTTCGCAATCAATTCCGCCGCGCACCGGAATAGCGGCTCGCTGAGGCCGATGCCGCCCGGAAAGTTGTCGTACAGATATACGGTCGGATTGAATGCCGGCCGCTCCCGGCCATCCATGGCCTCCGCGGCACTCGGGTTCCTGCCCGTCGCGGCATCGGGATCCTCGACCTTGCCCTCGGCATTGCGCCATTGGCCACGGCCGTGCTGGTCCCGCGTGGCGAAAAACGCCGCATCGCCCGAGCCGACCGCCTTCTGCAGATCGCGCGCCTCGGCCATGACGCTGAGCGACGCGACCGTGTGCAGCGCATACGCCGCGCCGAGAAATCCGTCGAGGGCGTCCTGGCGACTTGCGAACGCGGACTCGAGCGTGCCCTGTTCGAGTTGCCACCATACCGCGCTCGTCTGCAATTCCTGATCCGGCAGATTGACCGGGCCGTAACCGATGTTCTCGTGGCTGTAGAAGCGAATCTTCTTGTAGCCCGACACGCGGCGCACGACGTGCACTTCGCCGTGATGGCAGAGGCCGGCGCCCGACTTGGCACCGTCGAATCGTTCCAGCGCCTTGAGCTTCGTGTAGTCGATCGCGTCGGTGTAGTAGTCGGCGTGCGTGCGCGTTACAAATGCCTTGCGGCCTTCCCAGTCGAGCTTCTCGACCTGGAACGGCTGCGACTGGATCATGTAGATCGCGCCTTCGTAGAGCGTCAGCGCCGCGCTCGAGTAGTCGACTTCGGCGATGATCGTCTGCCGGCCATCGGTGCGATCGACGACGACGAAGTTGCCGTCGGCGACGGAGCGCAGGCTGACGGCCTGGGCCGGATAGCTGTCGGCAATCCAGTCCCAGCGCTCGCCTTCGCGATGCAGCACGCCGGATTCGGCCAGCACTTCGAGGAAGTCGTCGGCGATCGCGCCGCCGAAGCGGTCGCCGCTGGCGAACGGCAGCTCGAAAGCCGCGCAACGGATGTGGTCGAGCAGGATCAACAGCTGATCCGGCGCGATGCGCGCGGTTTCCGGCGACGCATTCTCGAAAAATTCCGGATGGCGCACGACGTATTGATCGAGTGCCTGGCTCGACGCGATGAGAATTCCGAGCGACGGGCGCATGCGCCGTCCCGCGCGCCCGAGGCGCTGCCAGGATGCGGCGATCGAGCCAGGATAGCCGTTGAGGATCGCGACATCGAGCGATCCGATGTCGACACCGAGCTCGAGCGCCGACGTCGTGACGACGCCGTCGATGCTGCCGGCGCGCAGAGAGCGCTCGGTGGCGCGGCGCTGGGTCGGCAGATAGCCGCCGCGATAGGCGCGAATGCGCTCGGGCTTGCGCGGATCCGGATCGAATACGTCCTTGAGGTACTTGGTCAGCACCTCGACCATCAGCCGCGATTGCGCGAACACGATCGTCTTGAGCTTCGCGCGAATCGCATGGCGCGCGATGCGGCTCGACTGCGAGCGCGCCGACGCGCGGATGCCAAGATCCGGATTGACGACCGGCGGATTCCACAGCAGCACGTGGCGCTCGCCACGCGGCGCGCCGCTCTGGCTGATCGCGCAGACATCCGCGCCGATCAGCGCTTCGGCGTGTTCCTTCGGGTTGCCGATCGTCGCCGAGCAGGCGATGAACTGCGGCGTCACGCCGTAGAACGCGCAGATCCGGCGCAGGCGCCGCAGCACGTTGGCGACATGCGAGCCGAACACGCCGCGGTAGGTGTGCAATTCGTCGATGACGACGAAGCGCAGGTTCTCGAAGAACTGCGCCCACTTCGTGTGGTGCGGCAAGATTGCCTGATGCAGCATGTCCGGATTGCTGACGACGATGTCGCCGTGCGTGCGGATCGCCTGGCGCGCGTCATTCGGCGTGTCGCCGTCGAACGTGTACGCGCGCACGCCGAGCTCGCCGGCACGGTTGAGCTCGAGCAACTCGGCAACCTGATCCTGCGCCAGGGCCTTGGTCGGAAACAGGTACAGCGCCTTCGCGCGCTGCGCGCGCACGGCCTCGATGACCGGCAAGTGGTAGCACAGCGACTTGCCCGATGCGGTCGGCGTCACGACGACGACATGGTCGCCGCGCGCGCTCGCATCCCACGCGGCGCGCTGGTGCGAATAGAGCTGGCTGATGCC
>DASSGP010000200.1:0-7634 GCA_035693405.1 Rudaea sp.
CAGCATCGCGGTGCGATCGTAGGCGCACAGCTTCGCGCCGCCGAACGAATTGCCGTTGAAGATGTTGAACGTCGTGTAGTAGCCGTCCGGCCACACGCCGGTCTTCGGATAATCCGGGAACGCGGTGTTGCCGTACGAGAATGCATAGCGGTTGTACGCGCCGGTCGCATCGGAAGTCTGCGATACCGCGACGCACTGCAGGTAGGGCGTCGTGCTGACCGAAAACTGCGAAATGATCCAGCGGCCGGCCGCTTTGTCGTACACGACCGTGGCGTCGCCGTCGTTGTTGGTCTGGCAGCCGCCGCCGAAGCCGGCCCACAGCGAACTGGTCGGCACGGGGCCGTACACGACCGCCTTGGTCGACTTGCTGAAAACGGCAAAGCCGGTGTTGACGACCTGCACGTACTGCGTGGCGCCCACGGCGCCGACGGTATCGGGTGGCGCATACTGGACCGTGAAACTGCCCTGCGGACCGGAGAAGCCCTTGCCGACGCCGAGCACGCTGCCGCTGGAAATCGGCGCAAACGCCTGGAATCCCGGAGAGCTCTGCAGTGCGCCGTCGGATTGATTGTCCGGTACGTGCGGCAACGGCAGATCGTGTTCGACGCGCGGTTTCATCTTGCGGAAGTCGGCCGGGTTGGGCTTCACGTCGCGCAGCGATCCGAGTACGTCCTGCTGCACGGCGCCAGAAACTTCGACCGGTCCGTGGTTCTGGGCAAATGCCGCCGAGGCGCAAACGCTGGCGAGCAGTGCAGTAAGTAGCCTCAATCGATTCATGTATCTCGTCTCCAAGGAAAGGTCAGTTGGCTTTCGAGTCATCGAGCGGTCCGCTGTTGCGGATCTTTGCGTCTGGCGACTTCCTGCACGGTCATCGCGATTGCGAGCCCCTCCGGGGCAAATCACGCATATAGCAGCGCCCGTCCAGTAGGTCCCTGGGAGGACGTTGCGTAAGTCTGGGGGTGGATTCCCGCGCGGAGCATAACGTGAAACGCGTCACAGTCAAGGCCGCGAACAGCAATATCTGCATGCATTGGGACGACAGTCGTTGTGGGACCGGGTTTACGGGCCTGCGCCGTGGTCGGCCTTTGGGCGGATTACCGAGACCGCGGGCAGCAATCCTCGCCGAGGCCGGGATTGGAACGCGAAGTCAGCTGCGGCGACCGGAGATCACGGGCACGTGCCAGACGGCGTAATGCGGTGGCGTGCTTACCGCTTCTATCATGCTGTCGAAATCGGCCCGCACGTCGCTAAGTTCGCGCCCGCTCGAACTTGCCAGCGCCTCGGCAAAGCCGTCGCGCCAGGCGATCAGAATTTCGGCAAAAATCTCCCGCGGCACTCGCACCGTATCGACGATGATGTAATTCACCGCCAGATCGGTGTAGCCGCGCTCGATCAGCAACGGCGGCGAGTGCCGGCCGATGCGGCCGTCGCAGCGCACGCTTTCGAGGTATGGCAGCACCGTGCCGACCCAGAAGCGGTCGGGATCGCGGCGGGCTGGAGCATCGGCGTCCGGAAGGGGCCGCGGCATGCGCAGCATCGCATAGTCTTCCGACAGCAGATGCAGCCAGCCGCCGCGGCGCAGCACGCGGCCGATCTCGTCGAGCACGAGATGGAAATCCGGCACCGACTGCGACATGTGCCGGCACACGACGAGATCGAAATTCGCGTCGGCGTAACTCAGCGCGAACGCATCGCCGGTTTCGTAGCGCACACGATCGGCATGCGCCGCATTCTCGTTGCGTGCGAGTGCGAGATTGCTTTCGAGAATATCGACGCCGACGATCTGCGCCTGCGGATACAGGTCGGCCAGGCGCCGCGTGATCTCGCCCGTGCCGCAGCCCAGGTCGAGTATCCGCAGCGGCCCGGACAAGCGATAGCGCGCAAACAGCGGCTGCTCCTGAGGCCAGATCGCCTGCGCCTGGAACACCAGATTGCGCGCCATCGATTCATCGGCCATCTGCCGGGCCTGGGGATTGCGCTCGCTGCTCACGGTAGAAAGATCCTAGAGTGAGCGCAGCCGCTTCGATGCCAGGACCGTGAGCGCGAGGAATATCACCAGCACGATTCCCTGCGCGATGGCGAACGGCGGCTCCGACTGTGTCGGCGCCAGCGGTTGCAGGAACGATACTTTCTGGAACGCCTGCACGACGCCGACGAACACGTTCAGATACAACGCGAGCGTGGCCGTGGCCGCATAGATCCAGCGCCAGGGTCCGGCGAGATTGAACGCATACAGCGCTGCCACCGCCAGGCCGAGCAGGACGAGGGAAATGACGCCGACGATGTGCGGCGGGCCGAATTGCGCCGAATGAAACAGGAAACCGGTGACGCTGGTCAGGATCGTCGTCACCAGGAATACGCCATTCCAGCCCGCGAGCAGGCGACCCTTGAGGAAGCCGTACACGACGACGAGTCCGGTGAAAATTCCGATCAGGCTCAACAACACATGCACCAGCGTGAACGCCGAAACCGACATACCGAGGATCATTGCGCGTCTCCCCTTGCGTTGAAGGAGCGCCTAGATTATCTGAACGGCATTGCGCCGGCATATTCATCGCCGGTTTTTCGCCAATGTTCGATCCGGGCATCTCGACACGTTGTTGGGAACGGCGGACAAAGACGTCCGCTTCTTGGCGGCGCGCTTGCCGCGCACTGCAACCGCGGCGCAACATGCACCCAATGATGAACCTTGCGAAGTTCACGAGTCTGCCTGCGCTGCTGCTGCTCTGCAGCGGCGCGGGAGCCTCAGAGCAAAAGATTGCGGCAACGTGCGCGGCTCCTGGGATCAGCTTCTGGAGCCTGCTCGGATCCGTCAACGTCGGCTACGCCGACGGCCACTTGCGCATGGACAAGCTGTATGCGGTTTGCCTGCCGGCGCCGAAAACGCCGAGCGACTCGAACTACGCCTATAGCCCGGACCAGGGCGGCAAGCTGGCGACCGTGCTCAAGACCGCCGATGGGCAGGTCGTCAACACCTATGTGTGGAATGCGGAGAACATCAGCGGCCTGTGGGAATTGAGCGACTACAAGGTCGTCGGTGGAACGACCAGGGTGCTGGACGCCGGCCGCTATGCGCTCGAGTTCCAGATCGAAGGCGCGCCGTTCTACCGCTTCGACTTTTCGGTGGCGACGATACCGGGCGACGATCCCTATCAACCGCCAGGCACGCGCTACTTCATCGACGGCGCCTGGAGCGAGTACGGCAACGTCTTCTACCAGCGCAACGACCCGGAATCCACGCTGCGTTTCACGACCTGGGTGCAGGGCAGGGCCGGTCACGAGGCCAGGCGCTCGGTGCCGTACGAAGCGCAACTCGTGCGCCTGCACGACGGTAAGCTGCTCGGACAGGACAAGGGCGAGTTGAACCTGACATCGCAATGGGCGCAGGCCGATTTGTATTTCCAGCCGGCCGGCGGCGATGCGAACACGCGCCTGAAGGCGGCCGAAGTGCTGCACGACGATGGCGCGTATCGGGTGCGGTTCTCGCTCGGCGGCAAGCCCTACGGCGAGTATTCATTCGTCGTAAACGGCGGCAAGATCGAGGTGCAGGGCCGGCAGGACGAACACACCGAAGCGGCCAATCGCATCGTCGATTATCTGTACGGTGGACGTTATCGTTCGTGGTGGATCAAGCGCGAGGGCGGCGACGCGAAAGCAGCGAAATGAAGTGCGCTTGCTGACCCGCGCGCAGCATCAAGATAGCGAGCCCTATATGAAACGCATGCTTCTATTATTTGCCGCAAGCCTGTTGCTGCTGGCGAACCCTGCTTGGGCGAAAAAGGATGCGCCGTCGCGTCCGGCGATCAAGGGCTGCAAGTGGGAGAAGCTGCCAAACACCGGCGCCGGCCTCGACGCGTGGGTGCAGCGCTGCGATTTCGGTTTCCGCAAGATCGATCTGTATTGGAAGGGCAACGCGATCATGATCCGCTATTCCGACGGCGGCGATCCTTCCGCGCTGGTCGAGGTTCTCGATCTGCGTGCGGGCGAATCGATCGAGTCCGGCATCAAGCGCATCTTCGCCGAGCATACCGCCGACAAGGCGCTGGTCACGCAGTGCGTGCTCGCGCCTTACACGGCGGAAAAACCGCCCGTCGGCGTCAAGCGCTATACGTTTGTGCCGAACGCCGCGCTGCAAAAGCAACTTGACGCGCAAGCCGACCCCAACGACGTGCCCGATCCGCCATGCGGCGACTGGGGCGACGCGCCGGACGGCATCCAGTACTTTGAAGCGCAGCCGGCCAGCGGCGCGCACAAGGTTCTGTTCGTGCGTGTCGGCCAGGACGAACCGCTGTTCGACGAAAAGACGCTGCGGTTGCTGCCGCCGGACAGTCATCGTGCGCCGAAGGGCGAAAAATCGCCCTGACGCTTTGAGCCCCTCTCCCTCCGGGAGAGCGGTTGGGGTGAGGGTCGGGCCTTGTATCACCGTCGATAAATGCCCCGACCCTCATCCGGCGCTTCGCGCCACCTTCTCCCGAGGGGAGAAGGCAAAGCAAGGCTCGCCTACTTCACCGCCGCATCCCACTCCAGCTCGCCACGCTGCATCAGCAACGCGCGATCTTCCTCGAGCAGCCAGCGCTGCCTGACCAGATCATCGATCGCAGCGCCGTAACGACGGAGGTAGTCCTCACGGCTTGCGTAACGTTCGGCGATCGACCTGCGCGGATCGTGCGTGGCCTCGCGCTCCGCCGCTGTTCTTGCGAACGCGATGTACGAACCTTCGAATGAAACGCGTTCGGTCGGAGCGCCGATCGATGCATCGCGCAGATTCCAGCCCGTGTACGTCGCGAGCGGAACGACGATCTGTGGAAGGCGCACGCCGTCGCGCTCGTTGCCATCGGCGTCGACCTGCGGCACGAGCACCGGAAACGGGCTGCCGATCTTCGGCGGCTGCGCGCTGATCACGCGCGGCCACTCGACGCCGAAATCGAGGCGAAACGCGCCGCTCGCTTCACGCGGCTTGTTCACGCCCGGAATCGTCGGAAAAGCATACCCGCTCAGCGGCACCAGGGTCTGGTCCGCGATGCGCGGATAACTGCTCGGCGGGGGCGCCGTGCCGTCGCGAACCCAGGCATCGAGGTTCGCGATCATCGCGCGCCAGAAGAAGCGCATCGGCAGCGGCGATTCGGGTTCCTGCCCGAGCAGGTCGTCCTTGCCGCGCGCCGGCGGGAACGGACCGGTGAAGTGCTGCAGTCCGGTGAAGTGGTAGATGCGCACGCCGGGTGATATCGCCATGTCGTGCTGTCCGTCCGCGCTCGTGCTGATCAGCGACGCGGCGCGGCCCCAGTACTCGTAGGAGGTATTCGACAGAAAGATCTTCGGCGCAACGTGCCCGGCGAGCGCGCGGTCGAGCAGTCCGCCGCTGGCGCCCGTTACCGGGTCGGTTTCGTCGCGATCCGTGAACGGAAAGACATCGGTCGGATAGAGCACTGCCGAAGTCGGCTGTGCATCGCGCGACGGTTGGGCGAAGCGGTAGTTGAAATTTCCGCGGCCCGCGCCGGCGACGTGCGCGAGCACGCCATCGAGTGCGATGCGGCCGTCCTCGTCGGCGTTGAAGCCCTGATAGATGAAGTCGCGCAGGAAGCGTCCGTTCTGTGAGATGCCCTGCCCGTAGACGCGGGTGGCGGGAACGAGCGCGTCGGTGGAATGCTTCACGTATGCCGCGAAGTCGCGGAACGCGGCGAAGCCGAGCCCGGCGACGACCGGATCGGCGACCACGTACACGTACTCATAGAGCTTGCCCGGCCGAAACCCGCCGCTCAAATGAATGTGGCGGTCGCTCGGAACGAGTTTGCCGTCGATGCTGTGCGCGAACTGCCATTGCGCGCGCGGGATCAATGTGCGTTTCGCCTCGCGCGCGTCGCGCACGGTGAGCGTGTCGCGCGAATCGTCGCGCGCGGCAACCGGATATTCGCTGCCGCCGATGTTGCCGAGCATGAAATGGCCGAGCGGAATTTCTTCCATTGGCTTGGACAACATCAGGTCGCCGCGCAACAGGCCTGTTATCGTCTTGCCGTGGTCTTTTGCAATCGGCGCATACAGGCGCAGTGCGTCGTCGCCGGTCGCATCCCACTGCCAGCCGAGGGTGACGATGCTGTAGCCGTTGCGCAGCAGCCAGCCGTCGCCCGCGCTTTTGGCAAGATCCCAGTCGCCGGTATCGACCAGCGAGATGATGCGTCCGTGCCCGCGGTTCGGACTTTCAAGGATCATCGAGCCGTTGCCCTTGGCCGGATCTTTGGGCCGAACAGCGATGAAGTCCGCGGAGAATTCGACTTCGCCGTCCTTGAGATTCACGGCATTGTCGAGATCGACGATGGCGCGGTTGTGGGGGTTGGCAACGGCGGCCGAAAAATACACGCGGCCGGTGATGCGCTCGTACGCCCCGACCGCGCCGAATTCCTGGCCGCCGAGCACCTCGCTGCGCGACGCGACGTCGACGCGGACGACGCGGCTTTCCGCGATCGGGACTGCCGACACGAGCGCAACGAACAGCCACAAGTTTCGAAACCAAGGCATTGACTGGATTTCCTCGCGAATCATCAGGTGGATTGCACCGGGCGATCCGCCGGATTGCCCTACGGCGCGCTCAGCGGACTTCCGCGCAGTATGGCCGATCGATCCGGCACGGACACCACGCCGGTTCAATCCGCCAGCGCAAAGCTGCGACAATGGCGGGGGCGCCGCTGAGCAACAAATTGACGCGTTGAATCAAGGAACACGTATGCAGATTGCCATCCTCGGCTTCGGCCGATTCGGCCAGGCGTTGAGCGACCTGCTGGTCAAGGCCGGGCACGACGTGCGCGCCTACGATCCCAATGTCGCCGTGCCGCCCGGATTGGGGGCTGCGTCGCCAGCCGACACAGTCCAGGGTGCGCACTGGGTCGTCCTGGCAATGCCGGTGCCGCACCTGCGCGACGCGCTCACGGCATTGCGCCCGCTGCTGCACTCAGGTCAGACGGTGATCGATGTCGGCAGCGTCAAGCTGCATCCGTGCGCGACGATGGACGAACTGCTCGGCGCGGACATACCGCACGCCGGGACGCATCCGCTGTTCGGCCCGTTGAGCCTGGCGCGCGGCGAGCGCCCGTTGCGCGTCGTCGTCTGCGCAAGCGCGCACCATGCGCGGGCGGCGACGCGCGCGCGCGCGTTGTTCGCCGAGCTGGGCTGCGAGGTCATCGACCAGGAACCGGCGGCGCACGATCGCGCGATGGCCAGGACGCACGCGCTGGCGTTCTTCATCGCCAAGGGTCTGGTCAACATGGGTGTCGACGATGACATGAGCGTGGCGCCGCCGTCGTTCCAGGGCCTCAAGCACATGGTCGCGGCCGTGCGCGGCGACGCCGGCCATCTGTTTGCCGCGATCCAGCAGGAAAACCCGTTCGCCGCCGAAGCGCGCGCGCGGCTGCTCGAATCGCTCGAGTCGATCCACGGCAAGTTGCTGACCGAAGCCGACGAAAACGGCAGCCTGGCGATTCCGAACCGGCCGGAACAGGCAGGCCGAAAGAGCGACTGATTTTCGCCGCAGCCGGAGCGGGCAGTGACGCATTCAGTCGCCGCCAATCCCTCACCCACTAACGTGTGCTGGTGTTTCTCGCAGATCGCCGGCGCTCGTCCGCTTTAGCCCTCCCCTTCAAGGG
>DASSGP010000201.1:0-3864 GCA_035693405.1 Rudaea sp.
GGACGCGAACCGCCGACGGCGAGAATGCTGCGCCGGAAGGCATCGCCGCTGGCGCGATCGAACACGCCGGATTCCTCGAAGCGGCCGAAGGCATCGGCCGACAGCAATTCGGCCCACAGGTAGCTGTAGTAACCCGCGGCATAGCCGCCAGCGAACACGTGGCCGAAGCTGTGCGGCATGCGCTGCCACGCGGGCGGAATGACGACCGCGACTTCGCGCCGCACCTCGTCGAGGATTTTCATCACGCGCGCGCCGCGCGCCGGATCGTATTCGAGGTGCAGGCGAAAATCGAACAGCGCGAACTCGACCTGGCGCACGAGGAACAGACCCGCGTGAAAATGCCGGGCCGCGAGCATGCGCGCGAACAAGTCGTCGGGCAGCGCTTCGCCGCTCTGCCAGTGGCGCGCGAACAGCGCGAGCGCCTCGCGTTGCCAGGCGAAATTTTCCATGAACTGGCTCGGCAGCTCGACCGCGTCCCATTCCACGCCGCTGATGCCGGCGACGGACGGGTAGTCGACTTCGGTCAGCAGATGATGCAGGCCGTGTCCGAATTCGTGGAACAGGGTCGTGACGTCGTCGTGCGTCAGCAGCGACGGTTGCCCGGCGCTCGGCGGCGCAAAGTTGCAGGTCAGGTAGGCGATCGGCAGATGTGTCGTTGCGTCCTTGCGGAAACGCGAGCGGCAAACATCCATCCACGCGCCGCCGCGCTTGCCGGTGCGTGAGTACAGGTCGACATAGGCGCCGGCAATGACCTGACCCCTGGCATCGAGCACATCGTAGAAACGCACGTCCGCATGCCACACGTCGACGCCGGCGCGCGGTTGCAGGCGCACACCGAACACGCGCTCGCAGATCGAGAACAGGCCGCCGATCACGGCTGGCAGCGGAAAATACGGCTTGAGCTCCTCTTCGCTGAGCGCGAATTGTTTGACGCGCAGCTTCTCCGCCGCGTAGGCGACATCCCACGGCTGCAACTCGGCGATACCGAGCTCGTCGCGGGCAAACGCGCGGAGTTCCGCCAGCTCGCGAACGGCAACCGGCTTGGCGCGCGCGACGAGATCGCGCAGGAATGCCAGCACGCGCGCCGGCGCATCGGCCATCTTCGTCGCCAGCGACTCCTCGGCGGCGTTGGCGAAGCCGAGCAATTGCGCGGCTTCGTGGCGCAACGCCATGATCTGCTCGATCCGCGCCGAGTTGTCGAACTGCCCCGCCTGCGGGCCCTGATCCGACGCGCGCGTCTGGTACGCCGCGTAGACGCGCTCGCGCAAACCGCGGTCATCGGCATAGGTCAGCACGGCCTGCACGCTTGGCTGCTTGAGCGTCACGAGCCAGCCGTCGCGGCCGGCTTCTTTCGCATATTCACGCAGCAAGTCGCGGTCGGTCTGCGCCAGACCGGCGAGGCCGGCTTCGTCAGCGACGGGCTCCGACCACGCCTCGGTCGCGTCGAGCACGGCATTCTCGAATTCGTTTTCCAGCCGCGCCAGCGTGTTTGCGATCTCACGAAAACGCGAACGGCCCGGTTCCTCGAGCGCAACCCCGGACAGGCGAAAATCGCGCAGCGCATGTTCGACCAGGGTGCGCGCCGGGCGCGGCAGCGCGGCGAACTGCGCATCGTCGGCGACGGCGCGCACGGCGGAATAGAGCTCGCGATTCTGTCCCAGCTCGCTGGCGTGCTCGGTAATCTTTTCCAGTGCCTGCGAATAAACCGCGCGCAGCGCTTCGGAATCGGCGACCGCATGCAGGTGCGATACCGGTGACCAGGTCAGCTCGAGACGCTCTTCGAGTTCCTCCTGCCTCTGCAGCACGCGAGCGAACGTGCGCGGCGCCGGGTCGGCGACGATCGCATCGATCGCCGCGCGATAGTCGGCCAGCACCGCATCGACCGCCGGCAGGACATGGGCCGGCTCGATCGCCGAGAACGTGGGCAATGCAGTGTCATTCAAAAGCGGATTCAGGGAATTCATGCGCGCCGGGGCAGAGGTTGGAACCCAAACGTGATGCGCCGGGCGGAAAAAATCAAGGTATCGGGCAGGGAGCACGTGCCGATCCGTCTCGGCCGCTCATCGCGTTCGCACGCGCACGCAACCCTGCACGACCATCGCGGCCCGCCCGTTGCCCGCCGAGTGCGGACCTGCGCCGTCCCCTTTGGGTTAGCATGTAGCGAAGCGACGACGGGCCTGCGATGAGCGACACGCCAGCGAACGCGGAACCTTTCGACACCGGTGAGTTGTTGCGCGATGTGCCGTTGTTCCGGCACCTGGACCCGCGCGCGCTCGCCGAACTCGAAGGCGAACTCGAATGGTTCGCGATGCCGGGCGGCGCCGTGCTGTTCGAATACGGCGACGAGTCCGATGCTCTGTACGTGCTCAAGTCCGGCAGCCTCGGCGCGTTCAAGCCCGACCTGGACGGGCAATTCCAGCTCGACGGCCTGGTCGCAGCCGGCGAAACGGTCGGCGAGCTCGGCCTGATCGTCGACCAGCCGCGCTCCGCGACGGTGCGCGCGCTGCGCGATTCCGAGCTGCTGCGCCTGTCGCGGCGCGGCTTCACCGCACTCGTCGAGCATCATCCGGACGCGATGCTGCAGAGCGCGCGCCTGGCCGTGCAGCGATTGATCGCACGCACCGTGCGCCGGCCGCTGTCGGGCGCGCGCACGTTCTCGGTCCTGCCCTACGATGCCAGTTGCGACGCGCGCACGTTCGCCGTGCAGCTGCAGCAGGCGCTCGAACGCTACGGCAAGTGCGCGCTGATCGATGCGCAGGCCGGCAAGGGCAATACCAGCGACTGGTTCTGTGCGATCGAAGCGCGCTATCGCTATGTGATCTATCTCGCCGGCCACGACCAGGACGACTGGCGCGAGCTGTGCGTGCGCCAGGCCGACTGCTTCGTGCTGCCGGCGAATCCCGCGGCGCAGCCCGGCGCGTGGCCGGAACTTGCCGATCCGCAAGCCGGTCGCTTCGTGCAGCGGCCTTGCCATCTGGTGCTGCTCCAGCGCGGCGACATCCGCCTCGGCAGCGGCGGCGCGTGGATGGCGCATGTGCCCGGTGCGCAACTGCACCATGTGCGCCATGGTTCCGATGTGGAGCGTGTCGCCCGGTTGCTGACCGGCCGCAGCATCGGCCTGGTGCTTTCCGGCGGCGGCGCGCGTGGCTTTGCCCACATCGGTGTCGTGCGCGCGTTGCGCGAGGCCGGCATGCGCATCGACAGCGTCGGCGGCACGTCGATCGGCGCGATCATCGGCGCCGGCGTCGCTGCCGACTGGTCCGACGAGGAGATGCTGGAAAAGTACCGCCTCGCGTTCGTCGCCGGCCGGCCGCTGAAAGATTACACATTTCCATTTATTTCACTGGTCTCGGGCCGACGCGTCGCCCATCTGCTGCGCGAGGCGTTCGGACCGCGCGATATCCAGGATCTCGCCTTGCCGTACTACTGCGTATCGGCCAACCTAACGATCGGCCGCGCGCACGTGCACCGTTCCGGGCCGCTGTGGCTGTGGCTGCGTGCCTCGAGCGCGATCCCCGGCATCCTGCCGCCGGTGTTCCATCGCGGCGACGTCTATGTCGACGGCGCGGTCATGAACAACCTGCCGACCGACATCATGCGTGGCCAGGCCGTCGGCGAGATCGTCGCGGTCGACATCAGCGCCGACGACGTGCTGCGCGCAGATGTCGACGAGTTCGCGCTGCCGTCGGCATGGCGCCTGCTGTTCGAACGCCTGCGCGCGCCGCGGCGGCCAGGCATCCTGAGCATCCTGCTGCGCTCGGGCATGGTCAATGCGGAAGCCGCGAGCGTCGAACGCCGCGGCTACACCAGCCTGCTGCTGACGCCGCCGCTGCAGGACATCGAACTGCTCGACTGGCACGCGTA
>DASSGP010000202.1:0-13854 GCA_035693405.1 Rudaea sp.
TCGGCCGCGACGACGTGACCGTCGCGCAATTCCGCGCGTTCGCCAGCGACGCCGACTACATCACGACCGCCGAGGAAAACGGCACCTCGAGCGTCTACGACGAGGAATCCGGACGCATGATCGATCGCCACGGCGCGAGCTGGCGCGACGATTATCTCGGCGACAAAGCCGCCGATAATTTGCCGGTGCTGCACGTCTCGTGGACCGACGCGCAGGCATACGTGCAGTGGTTGTCGACACGCACCGGCAAGAAGTATCGCCTGCCGAGCGAGGCGGAGTTCGAATACGCTCTGCGGGCCGGCACGGCGACACGATTCCCGTGGGGCGACAAGAATCCGGCCAAGGTATACGCGAATCTCACCGGCGACGGCGATCGCTCGCCGCATCTGAAGCGCAGCTGGGCCAAGGCGTTCCCGCATTACAGCGACGGCTTCTGGGGACCTTCGCCGGTCGGCAGTTTTCCGCCGAGCAAGCTCGGGCTGCGCGACATCGACGGCAACGTCTCGATCTGGGTCGAGGACTGCTGGCACGACAACTACACGCGTGCGCCGTCCGACAGCCGCGCGTGGATGAATCCCGGCTGCGCCGAGCATGTCATTCGCGGCGCCTCGTGGGGCAGTTCGCAGGATCAGTCGCGCTCTGCGTACCGCCTGGCCGCGCCGTCGCAAACGCGCAGCGCGCGCGTGAGCTTTCGGGTGGCGCGGGATTTGTGAGAAGAGCAGGGCTGAGGGCTGAGGGCTGAGGGCCGAAACGCCAGAGCGGCGCTGCGTTTTGCTCTCCCTCAGCGCTCAGCCCTCAGCCCTGCTTCAAGGACAATTCGTCCCATCCGGTTGTGTCAGTCGCAGAAGATTCATGCTGCCGGCGCCGTAGCCGTACACGGAATTGAAGTCGACTCTGCCGTGGTTGCAATCGCTGAACGTGAGGGTGAGCTTGCCCCACGGGTGGCGCACGATCTGGTCCGGGTCGAAGTTCGGAATCCAGCGTCCGCCGGCCGGCAACGCGGTGTCCGTGATCGTCGCGGTATTGCCGCTGTAGGTTCCAACGCCACCGAACCACGACTGCTGATTGCCTTCGGGATTGAACGCGAACCACAGTGCCAGCATACGGTTGTCGGAAAGTACTTCGAGCATCAGTCCGTGCCCGCTTTGCGCCGGATCGAACCAGCTTCCGCTAAAGCTCGCGTCGATGGTCACCGTCGAAGTATGCGTTTCGCTGCTCGTGAGCGCACTTGAGCCATCAATCTTGCCGCTGCCGCCCGCAACCAGGACGCTGCCATCGGTCAGTACCGTTGCCGTATGGCCGGCACGGGCCGCGTGAAGGTTGCCTGCCGGGCTCCACTGCCCGCTGTTGGGGTCATACGATTCGGTCGCCGTCGGAAAAGTTGCCTGCGGCCAATTCGGAGCGCGTGCCGAAAAGCCACCGGCTACCAGGACGGTGCCGTCAGGCAGCGCGGAGGCAGTGAATCCTTCCTGCCCGGCGAGGAGCGGATTCGTGGCGACAAACGTCTTGCTGACCGGATCGTATATTTCGGCGGAACTCAACGTCGTGTGCCAGCCCTGAGTCACCTGGTCGAAGCCGTCCCCGCCGGCCACGAGCACCCTGCCGTTTTGCAGCAACGTGGCCACGGGCGTAAACCGAGGCCATTTCATCGAGCCGGTCGCGCCCCACGTTCCGGTGTCCGGGTCGTACAGTTCAGCACTCGAGAAAAAGAAGCCATCGTCGATGTCGTCCGACCCGCCGAGTACGAGCACCTTGCCATCCTGCAGGCGAACGGCCTGATGCCCGGTGCGCCGTTGCGACATATTCGCCGTCGGGCTCCAGCTGCCAGTTGCCGGATCGTACAACTCTGCGCTCGCCAGATAGTCCGTGCCATAGCCTCCGGCGACCAGCACTTTGCCATTCTGCAGCAGGGTAGCGGTGTGGCCGAAGCGCGACGCAGCCATGCTGCCGGTAGCGCTCCAGGTACCTGAGGCCGGGTCGTACAATTCCGCGCTGGCAACGTTGCACGTATACGTACACGTGCTGCCGGCTCCGCCCGCAACCAGAACCTTGCCATTGTCCAACAGCGTGGCCGTATGCTGGCTTCTGGCTGTGCCGAGCGAGCCGGTCGGAGTCCAGCCTCGCGTCGCGGGGTCGTAGAGTTCTGCCGTCGTGTTGACTGCGCCGCCGGCTACGAGGACGTTGCCGTTCGCGAGCAAGGTTGCCGTGTGATTGACGCGCGCTGTCGTGAGGTTTCCGCTCGGCGTCCATATGGAATTCAGCCCGGCGCCACTTCCTGCGATCGTGCTGATGATGCCGTTCGATACTTTGCGAATGCGATGGTTGTCGGTGTCGGCGATGAGCAGGTTGTCCGCGCCATCCACCGTCACGCCATAGGGCAGATTCAGTCGCGCACCCGTTGCCGGACCGCCATCGCCGGAGTAACCGCCCTGCGTGGGGTTGCACACGCCGGCCACCGTGGCAATCGTGCCTGCCGCGTTGACCTTGCGGATGCAATTGTTTGCGCTGTCCGCGATGTACAGGTTGCCGGCCTTGTCCACGGCAACGCCGTACGGGCCGTCCAAGGCAGCTTTCGTCGCCGGCCCGCCGTCTCCGGAGTAACCGCAGGTGAAGGCCAACCCGTTGTTGGGCACGTTGTCGGCTCCCGCGACCGTGAAGATTGCGCCGTCGTGCCGCACCTCGCGCACCCTGCAGTAACTGTCGGGGACAAAGATGTTGTTCGCCGCGTCGACGGCAATCTGCTCCGGCAAGCACAGTCCGGGACCCAGGTAACCCGAACCGCAGTTGCTGCCTGCGAGGGTCGAGATAACGCCGGCCGGCGTGACTTTGCGCAGGCTCGCGAATGCGGTCGTGAAGTAAAAGTTGTTCAGCGAATCCACGGCGACGCCTTGGGGCCAGTGGATCTGCGCGTTCGTCGCCAGTCCGCCATCGCCGGTGAAGCCGGCCGCGCCGGTGCCTGCGACCGTGCTGATGATGCCGTTGGTATCGATCCTGCGGACCCGGTTGTTGTAGGCGTCCGCGACGTACACGCGACCCGCCGTGTCGACCGCCAACCCGCCTACCAGCGGCGCGTAGTCGATCGGATCGTCGACGAGTTCCGGGTAGGAAAGCGGAAAATTCAACTGCGCCTGTGTGGCCGGCCCGCCGTCGCCGGAGTATCCGGAAGCACCGGTTCCAGCGATGCGCCGGAGCATTCCCTGCGGATCGAGCTTGAAAATCAGGTTCGGGCTGCTGCTGAAGTATACATTTCCCGATGTGTCGGCAGTCACCGCGCCCGGAGAGCCGATCGGCCTGAGCGCGGTCTGTTTTGCCACGTTCGTCAGGCGCAAGAGATTCATGCTGCCGCTGCCGTATCCGAGCACCGAGTTGAACGACACCTTGCCGTGATCGTGGTCGGTGAACGTGAATGTGAGCGTGCCCCACGGCTCGCGCACGATCTTGTTCGGATCGAAATTCGGAATCCACTTTCCGCCGGTCGGCAGCGCGACATCGGTGATGACTGCGGTGTCACCGCCATAGGTTCCGACACCGCCGAACCAGGACTGCTCGGTACCCAGCGGATTGAATGCGAACCACAACGCGAGCAGGCGATGGTCGGACAACACTTCGAGCATCAGCCCGTGCCCGCTCTGAGCCGGATCGAACCAGCTGCCGGTAAAGCTCGCGTCGATGTTGACCGCAGACGGCCGGGATTCGAACGCGCCAATGTCTGGCGCCGCACCGACGACGCGCGCGAACGGAGCCCCACGCTGATCGGTCGCCAGTCCTGCCGGGTTGCTGCCCGCATCGATCGCCGGGCTGCCCGGCATGAGCGCGTGCGTTTGGGTCGGCCCGCCGTTGTCGGCGAGAGGCAGGAGCAGCGGGTCGGCGTTGATCCCGAACACGTCCACGTTGGTGGGGGAGGGCGACATGACCAGGTTGTGGCTGCCGCTGACCGTCTTCGCCAGCCCAATGAACAGGTTGTACTGACCCTTCGTCAGTCCGGGGTTGGTATTGTTCGCAATGATGGTGCTGTCGATCCTGACGTCACCCGTCGTGTAGATAAACAGGCCGCCAGTGTCATCGGCTTCATTGAAGGCGATCGTGGTGTTGCTGATCGTCGTTGGCTGATAGATGCAGCCTGCGCCGGCGTGGGAGTGGTGACTGTAGTACGAGTACGCTACGTTGCCGGAAATCGTACTGTTGCTGATAAGCCCGGTGGCTGTCGTGACGGGTCCGTAGTAGTCACTGACGCCGAGGTGCATGCCGGCACACGCATAGCTAAAATTGCCACTGATTGTCGAGCTGTTGATCGACACGTTTCCGCCAGTGGTGATGACACCCTGGTAGTTGTTGCTGATCGTGCTGTCACGAGAAGAAAAGCCTTTTGCCAAGACGCCGCCGCGGCTGCACTCCGTGACGAGGGAGCGATTGAGGTAAACCGTTCCCTGCTTCGAAGCAATGCAACCCGAAAAGCCGCCGAAATGATACGCCGCGTGGTTATCGGTGATCTTCAGCGCATCTATGCGCAACGTGCCGGTGCCAGTGTGATAGAGCAGGGAATACTCGTGGTTCGGGACCTCACTGCCGGCAATAGTCAGCGCTGCCGCGCCTGGACCTTGCAAGGTGAGGTTGTCGACCGCGACGACGAGTTGTCCGGTCGTCAGCGTGATCTTTCCGCAGGTCAGCGGGCTCAAATCGATGCTGTCGCCGTTGTGGGCGATCGCGAGCGCCGCGCGCAGGCTGCCGCCGCCGGCGTCGTTGCAGTTTGTTACCGACAGCGTGGCGGCGAGGGCGGAATTGCACGACAAATCGGCGAGGGCGAAAGGCAATACCAGGCATGCGGCCAGCGGATGGAGGCGCAGGTTGCCGCGAACGCTGGTTCGCGATGCGGCGACGGAGATTTCCGGCAGGTTCAAAGGTCCACCATCGAAACTGCCATCCTGGCCGCCGAAGGTCGCGTCTTGTGTGCGCGGGACAGGCTTGCCGAAAGCCGCCGAGTGGTTCGCATGGACGCTCCGCCCCTCAGGAGATCGAATTCCTCACCTGGCCGATCCGGAAGCACGCAAGATGGCAGCGGCTGTCTGGTCGACCCACATTGCGTTTTTACACCGCGCGCAGGGGGGCAGCAATCCACCGGAATGTCTATACACACCGTCGATGGCCCTGCACCCGAGTAAACTTAGGTGATGCCGCAGGCAACACTGCTTGCCCATGCCATGGTCGCCCGCAGCCAGGTCATGTTCCGCGCCGCTCAGTCGGGCCAGCGCCTGTTCAGTGACCGCCTGCCGTCCGCTGGTGCGAGCCCGGAGCGCAGGCGTTCGACTCGCCGCCGCCAGGTCCGTTGCACACGCGCGACAGATCGAATTGCTGCATCCCGATCTTCGTATTGCGCGCGGTCTCTTCGACCTGCCGATACGTGTGGCAATGGGTGACCGGAATGTGCGAGCCGATCGGCTGGCGGCTCTCGCAGACCAGTCGATTGGCATCGTTGCGCTTGAGCAAACCGTTGACTTCTTCCTGATCGTTGAACAGTACGATCCTGGTCGAATTGTCCATTGCGGCAACCGAACCGGAGCGCTCCAGCAGGCTGGACATCTGCGCGAGCAACACCTTTACCCGTTGCTTGTCCGCCGGCTTGGTGAATTCATAGCGGCCGTCCGGCTGCATCTCCTGTTCGATCCATGCGCTCTGCTGTGCGAATGTTTCTGGTGTGTCCGCCGCCACCGGCTTTTCGATGATGTCTGCCGTGTCTGCGGCACAGGCCAGCGGCCCGAATAACGCGGCAGCAAGCAACAACATGTGACTGCGCATTTCAATTCTCCCGATTCGAACCATGAACGACAGCGCGGCCGCCTCAGGGGCATGTCAACCCCGCGGGCTGCGTCAAGCGAAGCAGATTCATGCTGCCGCTGCCGTATCCGCGCACAGAGTTGAAATCCACTCTGCCGTGGGCGCAGTCGGTGAACGTGAATGTCAGCGTGCCCCAGGGATTGCGTACGATTGCGTTCGGATTGAAGTTCGGAATCCAGCGACCGCCAGTGGGAAGCGCGACGTCCGTGATCGTTGCCGTGGCGCCGCTGTAGGTTCCAACGCCGCCGAACCAGGATTGCTGGTTGCCGTCCGGATTGAACGCGAACCACATCGCCAGCAGTCGATGGTCGGACAGCACTTCGAGCATCAGTCCGTGCCCGCTCTGAGTCGGATCGAACCAGCTGCCGGTGAAGCCGGGGCCGATCGACACGCTCGCGGTTGCGGCCGGCTGCAGTTCGAACGCTCCGATGTCCGGCCTCGCGCCGGCCGTGCGCACAAACGGTGATCCGCGCTGATCGCTGGCAAGTCCCGCCAGATTGTTGCCCGCATCGATCGCCGGACTGCCAGATGCGAGCGCGTGAGTCCAGGTCGGCCCGCCGTTGTCGGCGAGCGGAAGGAGCAGCGGATCCTCTGTGATGGTGTCCGCCGGCAACAAGGGCGCGGGTACCGACGACATGATCAGGTTGTTGTGGCCGCTAACGTTTGTGGCGCCCGCGATGATCAGATCGCCCCACCCGTTGTTGGCGAAAATCGAACTCTCGGCGCTGACTTCAGCAGCGTTGACAACCAAGCCGCCCGCATAATAACCCGCGGTGTTGAACGCGACCGTGCTGTTGCTGATCGTGACGCGGTCGTAGATGCAGCCTGCCGCGCCGTTGCCGTAGTAGTTCGTGACGCGATTACCGGAAATCGTGCTGTTGCGGATCAGCGCCATTGCCGGGTGGGGGGCGTTCCAGTGGCCCAGGCGCAGGCCGACACAGGTGCCGCCGGCGTTTCCAGTGATCGACGAGCCCGAGATCGAGACGTCGCCATCCTGGGTGTAGATGCCCTGAATGCTGTTGCTGATCGTGCTGTCACTGGCGGAAAACCCATTGGCGAAGACAGCCCCTCCGCCGCATGCGGTGATGACCGATCGGTTCAGATAAACGGTGCCGGACGATTCGACACAGCGCGAGTCCAACGCGTGTCCGACGCCGTACAGCGCATTGCTGTCGGTGACGCGCAGCGCATCGACGCGCAAGGTGCCATGCCCGGTGTGGTGGAGCACGGCATAGTGATGGCCGGGCGCCTGGCTGCCGGCAATCGTCAGCGTGTTCGCGCCAGGGCCCTTCAGCGCAAGGTCGTCAACCGGGATTTGCAACTCGCCGGTGGCGAGCGAGATCGTGCCGCAGGTCAATGCGGTCAGGTCGACGCTGTCGCCGCTGTGCGCGATCGCGAGTGCCGCGCGCAAACTGCCGCCACCGGCGTCGTTGCAGTTCGTCACCGGCAGCGTGGCCGCCGCAATGGAATTGCAGGCAATGCCGGTGGCGAGCGGCAACAGCAGACACGCGGCCAGCGGCTTGGTGCGCAAATTGTTGATGGCTCGAGTTGCGTCCATGGCGTTCTCCAGTTTGTTCGTAAGCAATCACGGAAACCCTTTGCTCGTCACTACTCGCTGCGTTCGCAGCTCGCCCTTCGGGCCAGGTTCGCTGTTGGCATGGCGTCACAAGCGTCGGCCGACGTCCGGATCGGGCACGACAACACCCGGGCGTGCACGCCGGTGGACATGATCAGGCCGACTAACAGGAAGAGCAGCACGAGCACGACTGCGTAGAACGACAGGCCACACAAGGCCAGAACGAGCACGTGAAGCGACCGGCCGACGCTGCTGCTGGTCTTCATATGCAGTTCCTCCTGGTTGAAGTTTCCTCGAACGGCCGGGCAGATATTTTTTTCATGCCCGCTGACGGCGGATGTTCTACGCCGTGCGCTGATTGCGAACAATTGATCAAACGAGCTACGCAAGAATCGGTATGCCGCGTTGTCGAGCGCAGCGCTGCGCGAATCATCCGTTTGGTATAGCCACAGCGCTGCTGCCGATGCGGCCTGCGCGATTCGGCCTAGCCCTTAGGTAGGAGTGAAGCGGAAATCTGTTGACAAGCTGGCACGTGCACGCCTCAAATCCGTTGCGTTGTCGTTTTACCGCGTAGGTCCGGCAAGCGGCAGCCACACGGCATGGTCGCGGCGGGGAGGGACGGATGGTGCGAGCCGGGATCGCCTGGATCGCCTGCGCGCTTTGTGGCGCGGCCGGGCTGAGCGCGCCGTCGTGGGCTCAGGAGCTTTCCGAACGCGAATTCGTCGCCGAATTTCCTACCGTATTGTCGGCATCGGGCCTGCGCCAGGATGCGCGTGAAACACCGCAGGCGATTACCGTCATCGACCAGGCGATGATCAAGGCCTCGGGCGCGCGGGAGTTCGCCGAACTGTTTCGCCTGATTCCGGGCTTCACGGTCAGCTACGTCACCTACGTCAAAGGGCTGCAGCCGATCGTCAGTTACCACGGCCTCGGACGTGAGTTCTTCTCGCGCCTGCAGGTGCTGATCGACGGCCGTTCGATCAACAACGGAACGCTGGGCGGTGTCGACTGGAGCGACTTTCCATTCGCGCTCGAGGATATCGATCATATCGAGGTCATTCGTGGGCCGAGCAACGCGACTCACGGCATCGGCGCGTTTCTCGCCACGATCAACTTCATCACCAAGCATTCCTTGCAGGAGCGGGGCGCCGAAGCCAGCGTGAGCGCCGGCAACGATGCGATCCGCGACGGATCGGCGCGCTTCGGCGACGGATTCGGCCAGTTCGACTACCGCCTCGTTGCCGGTCATCGGGCCGACGACGGTTTCGCGAACGTGGCCGACCGCCGCGAGCGCAACTACGCGACCACGCGAGCCGATTGGCAAGTCAGCCCGGTCGACAATCTGCTGATGCAGGTCGGCGGGACCGATGGCAGCAACGATGTCGGCTTTCGCGGAACGAACGACCCGCAGCGGACCGTCGGCCTGAACACGGCTTACGCGCAACTGAAGTGGAACCGCAGTTTCGACGCCGACAATGGCTGGTATATACAACTGTACTATTACCATTTTCGCCTGACCGACCTGTTCCTGCCGCTGCTGCCGCCAGCGGTCGGGTCGTCCGCCCCTATCGACGGCGGCAGCGCGGCCCACCGCACGGACCTGGAATTCCAGCAGAACTTCAGTACCGGCCCTGACCTGCGCTGGGCGTGGGGCGCCAGCGTGCGCGAGGACCTGACCGAGGTGCCGCTGCTCGCGACATCGATCAGCCCGTTGTACGTAGAGCGACTGTTTGGACATCTCGAGTGGCGCGCCACGGACAGCCTGCTCGCCAACGTTGGAGCCATGATCGAGAACAACAGCCTGAGCGGCACCGACGTGGCGCCGCAACTGGCGCTGAACTATTTTCTCACTGCCAACCAGACTATCCGTTTCAACCTGTCGCGGGCGCTGCGCACGCCGACGGTGATCGAAAACCAGGGCAAGTTCGCGGTCGGGCCTCCCGGCTCGCCGCGCTACGGGCCGGCTGGCGATCTGCTTCCGGAAACCATCCTGTCGCGCGAGATCAGCTATGTCGCGCAATGGCCGGAGCAGCACGCGACACTCGACCTGAAGCTGTTCGATGACGATGTCAATGAGCTCATCGATCTGATCGGAGTGCGCACCGATTCTCCAGCGCAGTCATTTCCGAAAAACGCCGTGAACGGGGATTCGGCACGCGAACGCGGCATCGAAGGACAATTTGTCTGGCGTCCCGCACCCGACACCATGGTGCTGGCCTCCGCCGCCTACCTGCACATAGCGAGCGCTGATCTGCTCGACAACTATTCGACATCGGCGCCGCGCACCAGCGCCCATCTGCTGCTATCCCACCGGTTTGCAGACACATGGGACGCGAGTGTCAATATTCAGCAGCAGAGCGGCTTTCGTGCGGCGGGCTACAGCGAACCGCAGCGCGCGTTTTGCCGTGTCGATGCGCGCATTGCAAGGCAGTTTCAGTTTTCGCTCGGCGAAGCCGAGATCGCCCTGTCGGCGCAAAACATTTTCGACAACCACTACACCGAATACCGCCACGACGATGTTGCCGAACGGCTGGTGTGGATGACCGTCGGTTTCAGGCTGCAGCGATGAACGGGCCGGGCAGATCCAACCCCGCCGTCAGGCGCAGCGCATCGAAGAGCTGTTGCCGTCCGCTTGCTTTCCTGGCGGCGATCGCGTTCCTGGTTTTTTCGGCGAGCGCCGCCTGCCAGGTGCTCGTCGTGCTGAGCGACGGAGCGGCAGGTTACGAGGCGGTGGCTGGCGAACTGCGCGCGGGGCTGAAGCCGCTGCGCGACGGGCGAGTTCGCGTCGACAGCATCAGTGCCGCGCGTCTTGCAAGCGTGGATGAACCTGCCTTCGTCGCGTACGAATTGGTAGTGCCGGTTGGGCTGTCAGCTGCGCAGGCGGTGCTGTCGCGCGAGCAGGCGAGTCCGACCCCGCCGCCCACGCTGTGCCTGTTGATACCCCGACAGAGTTTCGAGCGACTTGCGCCGGCGTCCGACGAGCGCGCGCGCCGTGTATCCGCGCTGTTCATCGACCAGCCGTTGTCGCGTCAACTCGATCTGCTGCGCGCTGCGCTGCCGGAAAGGCGTCGCGTGGGCGTCATTCTCGGTCCGAGTTCGCAGGAACTCAAAGGGAAACTTGCGGCCCAGGCGCGGAGCCGCGAGTTGACTCTGAAGTTTGCGCGAGTCGGCGAATCTTCCGGCGTGTATGCGGCATTGCAAAGCGTCATGCCGGACAGTGACCTGCTGCTGCTCGTGCCGGATCCGATCGCCACCAATGCCGACACCGTGTACGGCCTGTTGCTGACGAGCTACCGTGCACAGATACCGGTCGTCGGCTATTCCGAAGGCCTGCTCAACGCAGGTGCGCTGGTGTCGCTGTTCTCCACTGCCAAGCAACAGGGCCGGCAGGGTGCTGAGATCGCCAGTCGCATCCTAGCGCACGAAACGTTGCCCGCCCCACAGCATCCGAAATACTTCACCGTGCGCGTGAACGCGAGCGTCGCCCGGTCGCTCGGCCTGCATCTGCCGACTGAAGCTTCCCTGTATTCCGCGCTCGACGTTGGAGCGGACAAGGCCGATGAAAATCCCGTCCGCGACAGGAACAATGACGAGACGCCCGGAGACAGGCCATGAGCGGCTGGGGCATCCGGGCACGCGTACTGTTCCTGGCGCTTGCGCCGAGCGTCATGATCCTGCTGTCGCTGGTGATTTACTTCACCTACGAAAGGATCGTGGAAGTCGACGTGTCCCTCGCCGAGCGGGGCAAGCTCGTGGCGCGGCGGCTTGCTCCGGCCGCGGAGTTCGCGATCTTTGCCGGCGACCAAGCCGCGTTGCGGCGTCTGACGGATGCGGCGGCTCACGAAATTGACGTCAGCAGCATTGCCATCACGGATGCGCAAGGTCGCGACCTCGCACGCAGCGAAGCGCTTGCCCATCCCGCGGACGCCGATTCGTTGCGTTTCACCGAGCCGGTCATTCAAACCCGCCTGGCAGTGGGCGACTTTCCGGAACAGATGCAGGCGAGCAGCCAGCCGGCGAAGATCGGCGAGATCGCGGTGGTCATGTCGCGCGCTGCGGCGGCGGAGCAACAGCGGCAACTCCTGCTCACCGGATTGGCGCTGGGTCTGGCCGGACTGGCGATCGCAATCGCGCTGGCGCTGGCGATCGGCAATGCCGTGATCCGTCCGATTCGTCGCCTCGCCGGCGCGATGGTGGAACTCGGCCAGGGCCGTGAGGTAGCGCCGATTGCAACCGGCGGTGGCGGTGAACTCGGCACGCTGGCCGACGGATTCAATCGCATGGCAGCGCGTCTGCAGGCGGATGCGCGCGAACTCGAGGCGCGCATCACGGATGCGACCCACGCGCTGATGGTGCAGAAGGACACGGCGGAACAGGCCACCAAGGCAAAGTCGCGCTTCATCGCGGCTGCCAGTCACGATCTGCGCCAGCCATTGCACGCGATCGGCTTGTTCACGTCGACGTTGCAGCGGCGAACGGAAGGAACCGACCTCGAAACGGTCGTGGCCGACCTGACCAAGGCCGTCGCGGCGATGGACCGGCTGTTCAACTCGTTGCTCGACATTTCCCGGCTCGATGCCGGAACGCTGCAGGCAAATCCGCGCGCATTTCCGCTCGATCGCCTGTTCGCGCAGCTTGCTGCGGAGTACTCCGACGCGGCGGCACAAAAGCATCTGCGCCTGCGTGTCCGCTCGACATCGGCGGTCGTCGTCTCCGACGAACTGCTGTTGCATCGGACCCTGACCAACCTGATGGCGAACGCGATTCGGTACACGCCCGGAGGAAGCGTCCTGCTCGCCTGCCGGCAGCGCGGCGACATGATCCAGATCGAGGTGCGCGACAGCGGCATCGGTATCGCAGAGGACAAACACAAAGATATCTTCCTGGAGTTCTATCAGATCGGCGACGCGGCGAGCGATCGCATGATGGGTCTCGGGCTCGGACTTGCGATCGTATCGCGCCTGGCGCGGCTGCTCGGCACGAAGGTCATCGTCCGTTCCGCCCCGGAGCGCGGCTCGGTGTTTTCCTTGCGCGTGCCGCGTGGGCAGCACGGAGCAATCGTTCCACCGGTCGAAGCCACGCTGCCGGCATTCGGCAAGTCGAAGTTGACACTGCATGTATTGGTTGTCGACGACGATCCGCTCGTCCTTGCCGGCAACCGCGCCCTGCTCGAGGAACTGGGCTGCGCCGTGACGACGGTGACGAACGGCCGTCTCGCCCATGCCGCGCTTGCGGCCGGCGGCCACGATCCGGTCCTCGTTCTGTGCGACATGTGGCTGGCTGACGGTGAGAATGGCATCGACGTGCTGCGGCGACTGGCGACGCTGACGCCCGCTCGCATATCCGGTATTCTGATTTCCGGCGACACCGGACCGGAGACTCTGTCGGCGGCGACTGCAGCCGGGTACGCACTTCTGCATAAACCCGTGCCTCCGGCGAAGCTGAGAGCGGTCGTGATGAACTTTGCATGGAAGTTGCGCGAGATGAGTGCTGGAGATCTGCGCGATGAAGATTCTGCTCGCTGACGATCATGCATTGATCCGGTCCGGCTTGCGCAGCGAGCTGGCCACGCTGGCGCCCTCGATCGACTTCGTCGAGGCCTGGGATGCCGCGTCGCTGCGGCAGATGTTCGAACAGCATCGCGACTTGGATTTGGCGCTCGTCGACCTGACCATGCCCGGCATGCACGGAGCGCCCTCGATCGCCGCCCTGCGTACCGACTTTCCCATCGTTCCGCTGATCGTCGTATCGGGCGTCGACGCTGTATCCGAGGTCCAGGCCGTGCTTCGCGCCGGCGCGGCCGGCTACATACCGAAGTCAGGGGCAGCGAAGGTGATGCTGCAGGCGATCAAGCTCGTGCTCGCCGGAGGGCAGTACCTGCCGCCGCAACTGATGCACATGCTCGACGACTCTCTGCCGGACGCTCGTGGCGCAAATACGCGGCGACCGCAGGCGTCCACGCAGGAGCCCGGCCTGGGGCGTCTTGAACTGCTGAGCCCCCGGCAGAGGGAAGTTTTCGCACTATTGGCGAAAGGGTTGTCGAACAAGATGATCGCGCGGCAGCTCGACATCACCGAGGGAACCGTCAAGAGCCACGTCGCCACGATATTCGACGTGCTGAATGTGCATAACCGCGTGTCAGCGGTTGCCGAGGCCCGGATGCTGGCAAAGGAGCAGGGCTGAGGGCTGAGAGAGAGCCGACGCGGCGCGGCTCTGTGCTTTTCAGCCCTCAGCTGTCAGCCCTCAGCCCTATAATACGGACTGACATTGCCGACCCAACCTCCGCACATGAACGCCCCGACCCGAATCGACACCACGCGCACGATCCGCGCGCCCCGCGGCACAGCGCTGCACTGCAAGAGCTGGCTGACCGAAGCGGCGTTCCGCATGATCCAGAACAATCTGGATCCGGATGTCGCCGAGAATCCGAGCGAACTCGTCGTCTA
>DASSGP010000203.1:0-3489 GCA_035693405.1 Rudaea sp.
CTCAAGCGCCTGCTCGATCGCGGCCTGTGCGTCACGGTCAATTCCGACGACCCGGCCTATTTCGGCGGCTACGTCGGCGCGAACTTCATCGCCGTGCAGCGTGGGCTGGGATTGTCGAAATCCGATATCCGGGCGCTCGCCGCGAATTCGATCGAAGCCTCGTTCCTGCCGGACGAGGAGAAGAACCGCTGGCGCGAAAAGATCGATTCGTACGCGGCAGCGCACTGACGCGCTGGTAGAATTGCGCGGCCGTAGGGTGGGCCTTGGCCCACCGCTTTTATTGGCGCGACACCGGGAATGGTGGGCCAAGGCCCACCCTACGGCTTGGCAGGTCGCCGCCTTCTTTGGCGCGAGACAGAAACGGTGGGCCAAGGCCACCCTGCGGCACTGTTAGAATTAACAACCGCTCACCGACAATCAACCGTTCGCGCTGAGCGTAGCTTGCGCAGCAAGCGAAGTCGAAGCGCTTGCGACACCCTTCGACTTCGGCGCTCCGCGCCTACGCTCAGGGAGAACGGAATACTCCGCAGCGCCCCAGCAGCCAATGCTTTTCGCAGGAAATCCCGATGAACCAGATACTGTTCCACATCCACCACATCGGCGTGACGCCGTGGAAGCTGATCGGTTACGTCGGCGTCTTCCTGTTCACCGCGCGCTGGTTCGTGCAGCTGTATGCGACAAAAAAACTGCGGCGCGTCGTGATGCCGGTGGCTTTCTGGTGGTTGTCGATCAGCGGCAGCGCGCTGTTGCTCGCGTACTTCACGTTCGGAAAAAACGATTCGGTTGGCGTCATGTCGAATCTTTTTCCGGCGTTCGTTTCGGTCTACAACCTGGTCGTGCACCTGCGCGCGCACAAACCCGAAGTCATCGAGCCTGGCAGCGCCGAGGAAACCTGAGATCAGCGGCAGTCAAACCCGCTGGACCTTACTTGCGGTCGGTGGCGCGCCGGCGTGGTGTGCCGGGTGGCGCGCGGTGGCGATCGAGTTCGTTCAAGAGGTGATTGAAGGCCAGTGCGAGGCGTCCGGCAAGACCCGAACTCGAAGTCCTTATCGCCAGCGCGTAGTCGCCGTGCTTCGCCTTCGACGACAGATCGACCATCGTCGCCATCGGACCGATGATCCGCTGCCATAGCAGGAACAGGACCGCTGCCAGGGCGATCAGTCCGGCGAAAACACCAGCCAGCAGCGGCGCAACCAGCGCCTCCATCATGCCATCGGATGTGGTCGGCGGAACCAGGGACAACAGGACCGTATTGGCGGTGGAGGGACGCAGCCTCGCGGCCAGTGCCGTCCAGGTTCGTCCGCCGATCTCGATGTCGAAGGGTTCCAGTGCCGGCGCAGCCGCACGGCTGCGCCAATCGGCCTGATACTGCGTTGCAAGCGCCGGCAGATCGCGTGCGTCATTGCCCTCGAGAGTCGAAGACAGGACGCGAGCGCCATCGGGTTTGAGGGCGAGCAATGCCAGATCGGTCTGGCCGGCTTGCGCGGCTGCGCGTACGCTGGCGTCGTCGAATTGATCCGCGCACAGCAGCAATGCAACGATCGCCGGTCCTTTCTTCAGCGGATTGACTGCAACGACGTGAACGCGATTGTCGCCCTCGAAGGTTCCGGAGGCGGGCGCCGAGTTCTTGATCGCCTGGGCCACCAATGCCATGGAAGCAAAATCGATCGAGGCGAATGTGATATCACCGGTCGTCGTGATCTTCTTGCCCGCGGCATCGAGGATCGCAGCGGCCTTGATTCCCGAGGCCCGCCGCACCAGTTCGAGCTGGTCGTGCAGCGGCGTGACGTCCGGCGGCGGATCCGTTGGCGAACCGGCTTCCGACACCTGCACGATGCCCGCGAGCAGACTCGGGTCGGCGGCGATTGTCGCGGAGAGGTGTTCGATGTTCTTCAGGCGCTCGGCCGCAAAGTGCACTTGCATGGCATGGGCAGCGCCGAGCGCGCGCACGGCCTCTTGCCTGCTTGCGGCGCGCGACTGCGAAATTGCCACAAGCAACGCAACGATGGCGATGAGCAGGCCCAGCGCGATGCCCCAGACGATAAGCTTCAGTCTCGTGTTGGCGATCACGACGGCAGCCTGGGTCGATCAGCGAAACGGATAAGCTCCCCCCCGCGCCCGGATAGCGCTGCGCAGCGCCGGGGCGCGAGTGGTCAGTGAAACATATTCCCGGGACGCGGAACAGGGGGGCGCGGCTGGTGATGCCGCGCTGCGCCTCATTCCGGATCGTAGTCGAGGCTCGGCGCGAGCCAGCGTTCAGCTTCCGCCAGCGTCCAGCCCTTGCGCCTTGCGTAGTCTTCCACTTGTTGCTTTGTGATCCGGCCGACGACGAAGTACTGGCTTTCCGGATGGCTGAAATACCAGCCCGAAACGGCAGAGGCGGGGTACATGGCGAAGCTTTCGGTCAGTTCGATTCCGGCGTTCTTCGTCGCGTCGAGCAGCGCGAACAGCGTGGATTTTTCCGTGTGATCCGGACAGGCCGGGTAGCCGGGGGCAGGGCGGATGCCGCGATATTTCTCGGCGACAAGATCCTCGTTGCCCAGGGCTTCATCCCAGGCATAACCCCAGAATTCCTTGCGCGCTCGTTCGTGCAGGCGCTCGGCGAAGGCTTCGGCCAGGCGATCGGCGAGCGCCTTGAGCAGGATCGACGAGTAGTCGTCGTGCGTGCGCTCGAACTCTTCGAGCTTGCGCTCGATGCCGAGTCCGGCAGTCACGGCGAATGCGCCGATCCAGTCTTTTACGCCGCTATCTTTCGGCGCGACGAAGTCGGCCAGGCAGAAATCCGGGCGGCCGGGTGGCTTGTCGACTTGCTGGCGCAGGAAGTGGAGGGTGGTCGGCTGACTCCCTCCCCCGCTTGCGGGGGAGGGTTGGGGTGGGGGCAGTTCGGAGGGTTGCGTTCCAGACTTGCCCCCATCCGCCCCACCTGCTCGCGCTATCGGCGATTCGACCATTGCCGGCGTGTGAGCAGCGCGAGCAGGTGAGGCACCTTCCCCCGCTGACGCAGGGGAAGGAAAGATCACGACATCGTCGCCGATGCGATGTGCCGGCCACAGTCCAATCACGCCCCTCGCCGTAAGCCACCTCTCCGCTACGATGCTCTTCAGCATCTTCTGCGCATCGTCGAACAACTCGCGCGCCTGCTTGCCGACGACGGCGTCGTGGAAGATCTGCGGATAATGGCCGGACAGTTCCCAGGTATTGAAGAACGGCGTCCAGTCGATGCGTTCGATGAGTTCCGCGAGCGGGTAATCGTCGAGCACCGTGATGCCGGGATTGTTCGGCGCGGGTGGCGCGTAGGTTTCCCAGTTGCCGGCAAATGCCTGGCCGCGCGCATGCTCGAGCGTCACGAGCCGTTTCGTCGGACCGCGGTCCTTGTGGCGCTCGCGGATGTCGGCGTACTCGGCGCTGACCTTGGCGAGAAAATCGTCGACGAGTTCCTTGCTGATCAGCGACTGGGCGACGCCGACCGCGCGCGAGGCATCCTTGACC
>DASSGP010000204.1:0-9066 GCA_035693405.1 Rudaea sp.
TCATCCACATGTGGATAAGGATACACATAGTGCAGGCGCACCCACGCGCCGAGTTCGGCCAGTCCTTCGCACAGCGGCGTCATGCGCGTGCGATATTCCCTGCCCCGCCACGTGCGCTCGGTGTACTTCAGATCGACGCCGTACGCGCTCGTGTCCTGCGAGATGACGAGCAGTTCGCGCACGCCGCTCCTGACCAGCTTTTCGGCCTCGATCAGCACTTCGTCGATCGGCCGCGAGACCAGGTCGCCGCGCATCGACGGGATGATGCAGAACGTGCACCGGTGATTACAACCTTCGGAAATCTTCAGATAGGCGTAGTGCTTCGGCGTCAGCTTGATGCCGATGTCGTTCGCATCCGCACCTGTGCGCGATCGCCCGCGCGGCACGATGTCGACGAAAGGATCGTGCTTCGGCGGCAGCTGCGTGTGCACCGCGCTCATCACGCTGGCGTAGTCCTGCGGGCCGGTGATCGCCAGCACATCCGGATGCGCCTCGCGGATCAGGTCGGCGCGCTTGCCGAGGCAGCCGGTGACGATGACCTTGCCGTTCTCGGCGAGCGCCTCGCCGATTGCGTCGAGCGATTCCTGCACGGCCGCGTCGATGAAACCGCAGGTGTTGACGACAACGACGTCGGCCGCGCCGTAGCTCGGCACGATGTCGTAGCCCTCGACGCGCAGCTGCGTCAGGATGCGCTCGGAGTCGACGAGGGCCTTCGGGCAGCCGAGGCTGACGAAACCGACTTTGGGATTCTTGCGGGACATGGGCATGGTGTGCACGAAAACGCAATTGTACCCGCAGCGACGCCACGGGTCGCCCATCGCCTGGCACCTCGAGCATCCGGACCGTTCGCCCCGCCCCCGCCACGCGCTTTGGTGACTCGAGGCCCCAATCGGCGACGTGACCGCATTCAGGCGAAGCGTTTCCTCGACGCACGTCGCAAAAGCCCGCTTTCGCGTGCCGGAGCGGATTTCACAACCGGGCAAGTTTCGCCATACTGCGCCGCTGACAACCGCTGGCGTCAATGCGCAACTCGACCCGATCCCCAAACCAGGAGACGTATGAAGAACTTCCTTTACCCGCTATCGATCGCCGTTGCGCTGATCGTTGCTCCGTCCAGCTCGCACTCGGCACCAGCGGCAGCGTCGAGCGACGCGCTGGCGGCGCGCGTCAATCGCGTGCTCGCGCAGACGCCGCTGATCGATGGCCATAACGATCTGCCGTGGCAGATAAGGGAGTGCTTCGCAAACGTCGACGGCGTGGATTTGCGCTCGAGCACGGCGAACCTGCCCAAGCCGGACAAACTGCCGGAGGAGTGCGACTGGGGACCGCTCATGACGGACATCCCGCGCCTGCGCGCCGGTCACGTCGGTGGGCAGTTCTGGTCGGTCTGGATACCGTCCGCGTTGAGCGGACCTGCGGCGATCCAGACCACGCTCGAGCAGATCGATGTCGTGCACGCTATGGCCGCGCGCTACCCGAACGACTTGCAAATGGCCTACACAGCCGACGATATCGTCAGGATCCACAAGGCCGGCAAGATTGCCTCGCTGATCGGCATCGAAGGCGGGCACCAGATCGGCAACTCGCTGCCGGCGCTGCGCCAAATGTACGCGCTCGGCGCGCGCTACATGACCTTGACGCACACGTTGAACAACGACTGGGCCGATTCGGCGACGGCGAACCCGCAACACCACGGACTCACGGCGTTCGGCCGCGCTCTGGTGCATGAGATGAATCGCCTCGGCATGCTGGTCGATCTGAGCCATGTCTCCGCCGAAACGATGAAGTCCGCGCTTGCCGCGACGCAGGCGCCGGTGATGTTCTCCCATTCGGGCGCGTTCGCGATCGCCGGGCACCCGCGAGATGTGCCCGACGATGTGCTCGCACTGGTCAAGCGGAACCACGGCATCGTGATGGTGAATTTCTATCCGGGTTATGTTTCCGCGGAGCGGGCCCGCTGGGATTCCGATCACGCCGCCGAGAAGGCGCGGTTCAACGCGCCGCCGTACGACGGTATCTACATCGGGCAGCCGGAACGGGCGAAGGCCGCGCTGCAGGAGTGGGAGAAGGCGCATCCGGCGCCGGCCGTGACGCTTGCGAAGGTCGCCGATCACTTCGAATACATCCGCAAGGTCGCGGGCATCGATAGCGTCGGCATTGGTTCCGACTTCGACGGCATTCCGGTTACTCCGACCGGCCTCGAAAGCGTCGACAAGTTTCCCGCGCTGCTCGAGGAACTCGCGCGGCGCGGCTGGAGCGACGCCGACCTGGCCAAGGTCGCCGGCGGCAACATGCTACGCGTGATGCGCGAAGCCGAAGCGGCCGCGAAACGCTTGCAGGCGACAGAAGGTCCTTCGCATGCGACGATTGCGGCGCTCGATGGTGCGGCAGCAAAGTAGCAGGATTGATCGGTCGATTCCCGCCGGATATCAGCCGACGCAATTTGCGGGGAGCAGCGATGAATACCAGCAAGGTCGTCGTGGTGACGGGTGCGAGCAGCGGCTTCGGCCGGTTGATCGTCGAGACACTGGCTCGCAACGGCCATCGCGTCTTCGCCACTATGCGCGACATGCCGACACGCAATGCCCGGGCCGCTGCTGAAATCGAAGCGCTCGCGCAGCGCGAAGGGCTCGCCTTGCATGCTCTCGAAATCGACGTGACCGACGAGGACTCGGTGCTGCGCGGGATCGGTGACGTGATCTCGCGCTATGGGAGCATCGACGTCCTCGTGAATAATGCCGGCGGCGGGATCGTCGATCTCGCCGAGACTGTCACCACCGACCAGGCACAGCGGCTGTTCGATACGAATTTCTTCGGCGCGCTGCGCATGAATCGCGCCGTTCTTCCGGCGATGAAGCGGCAAGGCAGCGGCCTGCTGCTGCATGTCAGCAGCGGCGCCGGACGCCTGGCAATTCCGGCAATGGGCCTGTACTGCGCGAGCAAGTTCGCGCTCGAAGCGCTGGCCGAGGTCTATCGCTACGAATTGGCTGCGCTCGGCATCGACTCCGTCATTATCGAACCGGGCGCGTATCCCACGCCAATCATGGCGAAGCTTGGCCCTGGAGAGGACCCCGCGCGTCGGAGTGGCTACGGAGACGTTGCCGGCTTCCCGGAGAAACTGGGCGCGCGCCTGGCAAGCTCGAAGGCAAACCCGCAGGAGATTGCCGACAGCGTCCTGCAAATCATCGCAACGCCTGCCGGCCGACGGCAGTTGCGCAATCGTGTCGCGTCGGCGGACCTAGGGATTTCCAGAATCAATGCGCTCACCGATGAAGTGCAGGCGCAGTTGCTCGACGCCTTCGGCCTGACTGCAACGACGGCATCAAAGGCGCAGTAAATCGTGGGAACTGCGCGCGCCGCCGGGGTAAAGCCGGTGCGCTCCGGAAACGCTCTGCTCCGGCGCGAATTTGCCGATAATCTATAGACTTATACCATTATACAACGCGCCACCCGACTGCCGAGCTGCGGCCGGCGCACAGTACCTCATACAATCGCCATGACTGGCCGCCGCGCCGTTGCCTCTCGCTCAACCCGGGGCGGCCGACCGGGCGCGCCGCGCGTCATAAGCCTTCAAGTGGCTGTACGCCAGCTGCAACAACGATGGGGCAGAGCCGGACCCGGCCGATTTCGGACGCCGCGCGAGCAGGTCGCCGATGATGTGATCGGCCTCGGTCGGGCCATTGCGCTCGACATCGCGCAACATCGATGCCGTCAGTGTCGATCCGTGCTCGAGCAACGCCGCCCGCATCTTGTCGATGAACGCGGCACGCGGCGCGTGACCGTTGGCTTCGGCGATCGACGCGCATTCGGAAAGCAGGCCGCAGATGACGCTCTGGCCCGCCGGCGCCGCCAGTATGTCGCCGATCGCCGCGCGCATCAGGCAAGTGCTCGCCGCAAGCGTTGCCAATGCCGTCCACTTTTCCCACATCTCCTGCGTGGCCTGCTCGCTCGGCCGGGCATCGAAACGCGCGCCGGACATCGCCTCGGCGATGGCGCGGACGCGGTCGGACAGGCCGCCGTCACGCTCGCCGAACGTCAGGCTGTGGGCGTCATTCAAGTGCACGATCGCTCCGCGCTCGTCCAGCGTCGCCGCGATGATGCACTGCCCGCCGAGAACCCGCTGCCTGCCGAAACGCGCGTCGAGCACATCGAGGTGGCGCATGCCGTTCAGGACGGGCAGGATTGCGCTGCCGGGCCCGACCGCCGGCGCGATCGCGTCGATTGCGCTGTCGAGATCGTAAGCCTTGCAACTCAGCAGGATCAGATCGAAAGGTCCGGCGATGTTCTCGGACAGCACCGTTCGCGGCGACGGCAGCGTGAAGTCACCGTGCATGCTCTTGATGACGAGCGCATTGGCGGCAAGCTGCGCGGCGCGCCTCGCGCGTACGAGAAATGTGACCTCGCGCCCGGCCTCTGCCAGACGGCCGCCGAAATAACCGCCGGTGGCGCCGGCGCCCACGACAAGAATGCGCATGTTCAGTTTCCATTCGCGACGTTGTCAATCGTAACAGCGGCGCTTGGGCTTACGGAATGCCCGACGGCAAACCGTTGACATGGCGCAGCGCGGGATTAGGCTGTCAGCGCGCAACCATGAGGTCAAGCAAATGGGCCAGACGATCAATCTCAACACATCCGGCATGCAATGCATCGGCGCGTATCTGGCCAAAGCGGACGGCGTACCCAGGGGCGGCATCGTCGTCGTGCAGGAGATTTTCGGCGTCAACGCGCATGTTCGCGCTGTCGCCGACAACTTCGCCGCACTCGGCTACATGGCGATCGCGCCGGCGTTTTTCGACCACGTCGAAACCGGAGTCGAACTCGGCTATGACGACGACGGATTCAAGCGTGGTCGCGCGCTGGTCGGCCAGATCAATTTCGAGCGCGCCATCGAAGACGTCGCCAGCGCGGCCGAGTCGATAAAGTCGGCCGGCCGCATTGGCGTCGTCGGTTATTGCTGGGGCGGCACGGTCGCCCTGCTCGCGGCGACACGCCTGGCGCTCCCGGCCGTAAGCTACTACGGCGCGCGCAATGTCGCGTTCCTCGGCGAAAAGCCGCGGGCGCCGGTGCAGTTCCACTTCGGCGAACGGGACAGCAGCATTCCGCCGGAGGCCGTGCAGAAACATCGCGAGGCGTATCCGGACATGGAAGTCTTCACGTATCCCACCGGACACGCTTTCAACCGCGACGTCGACCCCAGCCACTATGACGCGCCGAGCGCGCGCCTCGCCCTCGACCGCACGCTGGGGTTCTTCGGCGCGCACCTGCAAGGCGATTGAACCCGGCGGTGGCGTTGAGTGAACTCCGTCGCATTTGCAGTCGCTCCGGTTCGCGTTGGCGCGCATTCGCCGCTATATTGAGCACGCGTAGCTATCGGGGAGGTTGGTCTTGCGCATCGCAGGTTTGTGTCCGTCGCATCGATTTCATCGGTTTTGCTTTGTCCTGGCCGCCGCACTTGTACTCGGCCCCCTCAGCTCCAGCGCCGCGGGCCGCGCGTTGTTCAAGTGCACCCTGCCCGACGGCAAGATAGCCTTCAAGGACACGCCGTGCGACACCGCTGCGGATCAACAGCAGTTCAAGATGCACGGAGGAACGCAGAAAGAGGTCGGCACTGCGCCGCCTGCCGAAGAGGCACCGAAGGAAGCGCCTCCGCCCGCGCCGGAGCCAATCCTCGTACCCAAGGCCCACGCTCCGACCGACTGCAGCACATGGTCGCCGCCCGAGGGAACGGTCGATGTCGCTCAGCCGTCGAATACCAGCGTTCTGGTCTCGCAGAGGCCCGACCCGATGTCAGTCGCCAATGCCTGCTCGGCAATGATCCTGGATTGTGCGAAAAAGAGCGACGATCCAAAGACGGCGATCGATACCTGCTTCAAGTCGGCGCCCCGCTGCGCGACGCCGAAGCCATGGGAGGAATCGAAGACCTGCTGCCCGGACGCCTGTTGGCAAAAGTACTCGGAGTTGCGCCGCAAATGCGTCGACCCGTCGAGCGCATCGACGCGGGCGATCTACGACGGGCATTGCGCACCCGGCCCGCCCGAGGCGACCGATTAGGAGTGACCAGCTGAAAACCGGCGCGCGCCCCGGTAGCTACCGATGCGGCGTCTGGGGCAAAATCGGAGCTTCGAGGATCTTCTGGCCACGCCGATGTCCGTATTCGATGGAGTCCGAACGCTGTCGTCCGCCGCGTTCGCACTGGACCCGCGTCTGGCCGCCGACACGCACCGAATCGGCGATCTGGCGCTATCGCGCGTGCTGCTGTTCGACGATGCGCGTTTTCCGTGGCTGGTCGTCGTGCCGCGCCAGTCCGGCCTGCGCGACCTGATCGATCTGCCGCATGACGACCAGCACCGGCTGCTCGACGAGATCAACCGCTGCGCGCACGTGCTGCACGCGCTCGACAAGCCGGACAAGCTCAATATCGCTGCACTCGGCAACGTCGTCGCGCAGCTGCACGTGCATGTGATCGCGCGTTACACGAGCGACGCTGCCTGGCCGCGGCCGGTCTGGAACGTCGGGGAGCGCGTGCCATTCGAGGATAATGTGTTGCGGCGCAGGCTCGGCTCGCTGCGTGCCGCGCTGCGGATCGAAGAGCCGCAATGAATCCGTTCGCGCTCGAGCCGCTCGGCGACAGCGCGTTGCTGGTCCGGCTCGGCGACCGCATCGACATCACGACCAATCGATCCGCGCTCGCGCTCGCCGAAACGCTGCGGGCCGCTGCGCTGCCCGGCATTCGCGATATCGTTCCGGCTTACGCGAGTGTTTGCGTGCATTACGATATTGCCGCGTTTACGGGCACGGCAGGCGCGGGATCACCACATCAACTGCTGGCCGAACAGGTTGGCGAATTCGCCACGAGGTTTCTCGAGGCGAAAGCGGCCGGGACCGATGCGCAGATCAGCGAAGCGCGGATAGTTGAAATTCCCGTGCGCTACGGCGGCGAATTCGGACCGGACCTGGGCGCCGTCGCGGCGCAGGCCGGTATCGATGAACAGGCTGTCATCGAGCGCCATGCAAATGGCAATTACCGCGTCGCGATGCTCGGTTTCATGCCCGGCTTCCCTTACCTGCTCGGCCTCGACGAATCGCTGCAGACACCAAGGCGCGCAAGCCCGCGCACGCGCGTGCCGGCCGGATCGGTCGCCATCGGCGGCGCGCAGACCGGCATCTATCCACGAGAACTTCCCGGCGGCTGGCAGTTGATCGGTCGGACGCCGCTCGTCCTGTTCGATCCAACTCGCGAGCAACCGGCGCTGCTGCAGCCCGGTCAGCGCGTGCGCTTCCGCGCGATCGACGCGGGCGGCGAGTTCGCGGCGCTGACGCAATGAGCATTCGTGTACTGTCGCCCGGCTGGCTCACGAGCGTTCAGGACTCCGGCCGCATCGGCCACGCGGCCATTGGCGTTGGCCGCGCCGGAGCAATGGACGACGTCGCCCTGCGGTTGGCCAATGCGCTGGTAGGCAATGCCGAAAACGCCGCCGCACTCGAGATCACGCTGCGCGGACCGCGCCTCCGTTTCGACAACGACGCGCTGATCGCGCTGACCGGCGCCGTGATCGACGCGCGCTGCTCGACGCAGGAGATTCCACTGTGGCGTCCCGTGTGGATCCAGGCAGGCAGCGAACTCGACCTGGGCGGCATGCGCCGCGGTGCCCGGTCCTATCTCGCTGTTGCCGGCGGCATCGACGTCGCGACCGCACTCGGCAGCCGCAGCACGGACATCAACGCGGCGCTCGGTCCTTTCAGCGGACGAGGTCTCGTTGCCGGCGATGACCTGCCATTTGGCAAGACCGCGGCCGAGAGACTCAGCCCTTCCTGGAGTGTGCTGGGCGGCCGGCCATCCGGCGATCGTGCCGGGCACGACGGCATGGCCGCGGCGCACTGGTCGCTCGATCCGCGATCATGGTTCGACGCGCGCGGCGATCTGCCCGTCGCGCTTGCTCGCGGCAGCCATTTCGAATGTCTCGGCGCGTCATCGCGGCGAGCGCTTTTTGCCAGCGAATTCCGCGTCGGCAACGAATCCAATCGCGTCGGCTATCGCCTCGAAAGCGCCAAGCTGAAGCTGGACGCGCCAGTGGAACTGATCTCGGAAGGCGTAGTGCCAGGGACGATGCAATTGCCGCCGAACGGCAATCCGATCGTGCTGATGGCCGAAGCGCCGACGACCGGCGGCTACCCGCGCATCGGCATGGTCGCGACCGTCGACCTGCCGCGTCTGGCGCAGCGCCGGCCCGGCGACCACGTGCGCTTCGTCGAGACCTCGCTCGCCGAGGCGCAAACGCGCTATCTTCAGCGCGAACGCGCCCTGACCGCGCTGATCCAGACCATCACCGAGCGCCTAAAGCGTTGAACCATGTCCGACCCCAGCCCTCAGCCCTCAGGCCTCAGCCCTGCCAAGGTCATCGACCTCAACTGCGACATGGGCGAATCGTTCGGCGCCTGGCGCATGGGCCAGGACGCACAGGTGATGCCGTGGATCACGTCGGCGAACATTGCTTGCGGCTTTCATGCCGGCGATTTTTCCACAATGCATCAGACTGTACTTTTGGCAAAGAAGCATGGCGTGGCAATCGGCGCTCATGTATCGCTGCCCGACCTTCAAGGCTTCGGCCGGCGCGAGCTGCGCGTAACGCCCGACGAGGCGTACGCAATGACGCTGTACCAGATCGGCGCGCTGGCCGCCTTCGCCAGTGCCGCCGAGACGCGCGTCGCGCATGTCAAGCCGCACGGCGCGCTGTACAACATGGCGGCGAAGGACGCCGCTCTGGCCAATGCGATCGCGCGCGCCGTGCGCGACTTCGACAAGTATCTGATTCTCGTCGGGCTTGCCGGCAGCGCGCTGCCCGCAGCCGGCGCGGCGATCGGCCTGCGCGTCGCGCACGAGGCTTTCGCCGATCGCAGCTACGAAGCCGACGGCTCGCTGACGCCACGGCGCGAAGCCGGAGCGGTCATCCACGATCTCGACGCCGCCGTCGCCCAAGCCGTACAGATTGCCACAAATGGAAAGGTGGAAACGCGCGACGGCAAGATCATCGACGTACGCGCCGATACGATCTGCGTGCATGGAGA
>DASSGP010000205.1:0-6325 GCA_035693405.1 Rudaea sp.
CCGGTCAGCGTCTGCACCGCTGTGGTCGGCCCGATCGTCCGGTCGAGCACGCGGTTGAGCATGTTCTCGATTTTCCAGCTGAACTCGCCCAGCGCGAGCGCACCGACCAGGCGGCCAGAGCCTTTCAGCGTGTGGAACGAGCGGCGAATCGGCTTGAGCCGTTCGAAATCGTTCGGATCGGCCTGCCATTGCGGCAACTGGCGGCTCAGGTTTTCGATTTCTTCCTGCACTTCCTCGACGAACACTTCGCGGATTTCCGCGTCGATCTCATCGGAAGGGCTGGTGTGGAAGCTCGCGTCCGGCAGCGCGGTGCTGCCGTCCGTATCGGGTACTTCCTCTTCGATCTCCTCCTCGATCTCGACATAGCGCACCGCTTCAGGCGCAGTCTGCACGGCGGCGTGCTGTTCGATTTCGTCGGCGTGCAGCGGAGACGTCGGCTCGGTCTCGGGCAAAGCCAGGCCGTGCAGGTCGTGCGTAACCGGCTCGAGCGTGTGCGCCTCGCCGACTACGAGGTCTTCGAGATTGATACCTGGCGCAATGTCGACGGCATGGGTCAGCTCGAACTCCGCCGGAGTCGTGCTGTCGGTGTCAGCCGCAGCGTGTTCGCTGCGCGCGAAGCTCGCGATCAGATCGTCGACGCTCGCGTCGGTCGTCACCTCGATGCTCGGCAGCAGTGCGCCGTCATCCTGAGCCGCCGGCTGTTCGAACTGCAGGGCGGCTTCGGTATCCGCCGGCAGATGCTCGCTCCACTGCAGGAATTCGCCACGGGTCGCCGCGGCGTGCGCCTCGGCACCGGCAGCGCTGTCGTCATGCTCCACTGCGGCCATCGACGTGGAGAATTCGTCCAATGGCGGCGGCACGCCTTCCGGCGCGGCATGACTCGCAATGCTGCCAGCTTCGGCCGTGTCGCCGACTGACTCTTCGTCGTCGCCCGGGATCGGCCAGTAGCCCAGCGACTCCAGGCTCGTGCGCGTAACGTCGAGAATACTGTCGCGGCCACCGCGCTGTTCGCGCGTGGCTTCCATGAAGTACTCGATCGACGCCAGCGCATCGGCGAGCTTGTCCATCTGTTCGACTGTCGGCACGCGCCGATGGCGCAGCAGTTCGACCTCGACGAAACGCACGATCGCCGTCATCAGGCCAGCCGGCTCGGTCAGATCGAGCATGCGCAGTGCGCCGGAAATCTCTTCGAGCAGGCGCGGAATCTGTTCGACCTTGGCATGATCCCAGGGCGATTCGATGAACGCGACGATGTCCTGCTTGGCCTGGGCGATGTTGACCGAGGCTTCCTTCATCAGCGCATCGAGAATCTTGCGGACTTCGGCCTTCGGCAACTCCATCTGCACGGCGGCGTCTTCCGACTGCGGCTCGTCGCCGCCGAGCCGGTCGATGTGGTCATCGAGCGAAGCTTCGACGTAGAGCAGCGCACCGGCGACATCGAGCAACGTCGTTTCGTCGGCGCTGCGCGTCTTGCTCGCGATGTCGCCGATGATCTGGCGCTGTTCGGTCACGACGCGGCGCGGAACGCCCAGGCCGAGCATGCCCAGCGTGTCGCCGACGCGATCGAGCACTTCGCCTTGCGCGGCCAGGTCGCCCGGATCGGCCGTCTGCGCGCGCAGGAAAATATCGAGCGCTTCCTTGACCCGCAACAGGTCGTCCTTGATCGCGGTCGATACGGTGTCGAGCAACGCGCGGTTGTGTCCCGAGATCGAACCCTTCGCATGCTCGACTTCGCGCTCGGTCGGCAGCAGCGTGTCGAGCCGGTACACCCGGACGATTTCGGCGGCGCGCGGACCGGCCGCGGTCGCGTGGGCGACGTAGTACAGCAGGTTCTTGGTCAGCTCACGCGGCGGATCGGCCGCGAATTCGGACTCGCCGCCATCGACCAGGCGCTTGATCTGACGGTCGATCTTGCCGAACAGCAGCTTCACGGCAGCGCTGGCTTCGAGCGAGCCGCTGCGGACCGATTCGAGCACGCCGGTGGCGACCCACCAAAGCCGGCGCGCCTCGTCGCCTGCGCACAACTTGCGCACGCGATCGAGCACATCGATCAGGCGGTCGAGCTGGTCGGCGGCGGAATCGTCGCGAATCCATCGCAGCAGCGAAAGCTGGAACGCCGTGCGCAGGCGCGCGCCCTGGGCGCGCAATTCGATGACCGGCAAACCCGTCGCCGCACCGGCTGCAGCGGGCGGCAACGCAGCGGACAGGTCGGGCGAAAACAGCGCCGACTCGGTCAGCAGCTTTTCGCCGCGAGTGGCGCGCAAGTCGTTGAGCAACGGCAGCAGGACGATCGGGATGTCCTTGTGACCGCCCTGCAGGCGCTCGAGATAATCAGGCAGCTGCACGATGCCGCGCATCAGCACCGAATAGGTCTCGTCGTGCGGCTTCACGCTGCCGTCGAGCAGGCCCTGCGCGACGTGCTCCATTTCGTCCACGACCATCGCCGCGCCATACAACTCGACCATGCGCAGCGTGCCTTGCACCTGGTGCAGATAAGTTGCGCAGAAGCGCATCAGGCTGGTGTCGGCCGGGTCGTCGACATAGGCCTCGAGCGCCTGACGCGCCTGGTTCAAGGTCTCGTCGAGTTCCTGCTTGACCCAGTTGAGGGTCGTGAAGTCGATGTCTTCTTGCAATTTCATGGATGTGTTCCCGCGTTCCGTGGCTGCTCCAGCCCCGCATCAACTTCAATGCAAACGCCCGCGCAGCGCGGCGCGCTGTTCGGACGATTCATCGGAGACTGCATCGGCATTGAAGGCAACTCACGCTGCGACAGGTATAGACCTAGGTTAGGACGGCAACTTGAAGTCGGCGACCGAACGGCGCAAATCCGCCGCCAACTGGGCCAGGTTACCGATCGATTCGGCGGTCTGGCTTGCGCCGACCGAGGTTTGCGTCGTGATTTCCTGAATGACGTTCATCGTTGCGGAAATATTCGTTGCCGCTGCCGACTGCTGTCGCGCGGCCGACGAAATGTTCTGAATCAAGTCGGCAAGGTCGTTCGAGACCTTTTCGATCTCGCCGAGCGCCAGGCCCGCGTCCTCGGCCAGGCGCGCACCGGCCACGACTTCCGCGGTCGTCTGTTCCATCGACGTGACCGCTTCGTTGGTGTCGGCCTGAATCGTCTGGACCAGCGTTTCGATTCGGCGTGTGGCGCCCGAGGCGCGTTCGGCCAGCCGCTGCACTTCGTCCGCGACGACCGCGAAGCCGCGGCCCGCTTCACCGGCGGAGGCCGCCTGAATCGCGGCGTTCAAGGCCAGAATGTTGGTCTGTTCGGCGATGTCGTTGATCAGTTCCACGATCGATCCGATTTCCTGCGAGGATTCGCCCAGACGCTTGATGCGCTTCGAGGTCTCCTGGATCTGGTCGCGAATCGAATCCATGCCCTGAATCGTCTGGCGCACGATCGCGGCGCCCTTCGAGGCGATCTGCACGGAGCGTTGCGCCACGTCGGCCGACTCGGCCGAGTTCTTCGACACTTCGTCGATCGAGACGGCGATTTCGTTGATCGCCGCGGAAGCCGAAGTGATCTGCTGCGCCTGGTGTTCGGCGGCTTCGGCCAGGTGCATGGCAGTCGCCTGCGTTTCCTGCGCGGCCGCGGATACCTGCACGGCCGTTTCGTTAATCGTCGTGACGAGAGAGCGCAGCGCTTCGACCGCGAAGTTCACCGAGTCGGCGATTGCGCCGGTGATGTCTTCGGTAACGGTCGCCTTGACCGTGAGGTCGCCTTCGGCCAGCGATCCCATTTCGTCGAGCAGGCGCAGAATGGCTTCCTGGTTGCGCTGGTTCAGTTCGGCGGTGATCTGGTAGCGCTGGCGCTGGCTGCGAATCTGCGTGAAGCCCAGCCACAGGACCAGGATGATCGCCAGACCGGCAGCGGCTACGCCGTACCACGGATTGGGCCAGGCGCGAGTCGAAGCAAGTCCGGTGATGCGCTGGCCCAGCGGCTCGGCTTTCAGCAGCATCGTCTGCGAGTCGATAGAGGCCTGGTCGGCTGCCTGCTTGACGTCCTGCAAACCGGACGCGGCGTCGAGCAACTTCTTGACCGGATCGGCGAGATCGACCCACTGCTTGTTGATCTCGGACAGGATTTCCTTCGCGTTGGCATTGTCCATCGCGCGGATATTGAGGTCCGCGTTGCCGTTGATCAGGCCGGAGAGGACCACGCCATAGAACTGCGCGTCGCGCGCAAGGCCGTCGGCGGCCGACTGCGCGTCTTCGCCACCCTGCAGGATCGATTGCACGCGACGCTGCATGCGGTCGGCGAGCAACATTTCACGCGAGGAAATCATGACCTGGCCGGCCGAGCCGTTCTTCTCGGTCAGTGCCTTGACCACTTCCTCCATGCGCGAGTTCAGCACCGGCATCTTGCTGTTGAAGTCGGCGGCGACCTGCGCCGTATTCAACACCTGCTCCTTGCTGGAGAGGATCTTCGTCGCATCGGTGTTCAACTGGGCCCAGGCCCGATCCATGTTGGCGATTTCGGTTGTCAACTGCGATTCGCTGCCGTAGCCGCGCATGCCGCCGGCCGGATCGCCCTTCTTGAACTTGCCGAGCAGGTCGTCGATCGTGTTGCGCGTCTGCTCGAGGCTCTTGAACGCATCGATGTTGCCGCCGGCGGCATCGTTCGCCACTTTCGAAAGCTGCTGCGAAAGTACCTGCACCTTGGTGACCAGCGCGCCGGCTTTCGCGTCCTGGCCTGCGTAGTAGGTCAGGTAGCCAAAATCCACGACCGCGCCGATGATCGCCACCACCAGCACGAACACGAGCAACGTGTTGGCGCCTCCCGCTCGTTCTCTTCCGCCTGCTGCGCCCGTTGTTGCACTCATAAATTCACCCCTTGTATACGTTGTATGCGCGCTGGCGTCATGTCGGCATTCCGCTCAGGCCGAAGCCTGGGCGAAATCCGGCGTGCGCACCAACGCCGCCATGCTGAACAGGCCCCAATAGACCTCGCCCAATAGGTATTTTTCGCCGACGAAACGGCGGTAGCGATCGTCCTCTTCGCCGATCGCATCGGCGCGCTGCTCTTCCGAGAAGTTGCGCTGACCGAGTACTTCGTCCACGAGCAAACCGACGCTGCCGCCGGATTGCCGCACCAGCAGCACACGGCTCGACTCGGTCAGCAGTGTGCGCTCGCCTTCCAGGTATTGTTTCAGGTCGATCAGCGGCACGAGATTGCCGCGCACATTGGCCACGCCAAGCAGCCACGGCCGCGTGCCTGGGACCAGCGTCAGCGACGGGAATGTCAGGATTTCGTTGACCTCGTTGATGCTGCTGACGAGATAGCGCGTGCCGATGCGGAAGCCGATGCCGCGCCACAAACCGGGCGCATCGATCTGTTCCGGCACGCCGGCCACGTGCGCCAGACTGCGCCGTTCGTATTCCGCCAGCGCCTCGAAGGGGCTGAGCGCAAGCATGTCGAGTGCGATGGCCATAAGGTCAGCGGCAGGTCAGTTCGGCAACAGGTTCTGGATGCGGGACAGCAATTCCTGTTCGCTTACCGGTTTGGTCAGGAATTCCTTGGCGCCCTGACGCAAGCCCCAGACGCGATCGGTCTCCATCGACTTGGTCGTGATGATCACGATCGGAATGCTCGACGTATCGTTGTCGCGGCTCAGGGTGCGGGTGGCCTGAAAGCCGTTCATGCCGGGCATGATCACGTCCATGATGACCAGGTCGGGCCGCTCGCGCTTGGCGCGAACGATGCCTTCCTCGGCGCTCGGTGCGCTGCTGACGCGATGGCCGTTCTTTTCCAGCAGCGTGGTGAACACGCGCACGTCGGTCGGTGAATCGTCGATGATCAAAATATGCGCCACGTTTTCCCCTTGCGTCGGATCAATGCTGCCTATCGAATTCCGACGTGCCGCCGGATCGCCCCGAGCAATTCCTCGCGGGTGAACGGCTTGGTCAGATACTGCTCGGAACCAACGATGCGTCCGCGCGCCTTGTCGAACAGGCCGTCCTTCGACGACAGCATGATCACCGGCGTGGACTTGAACATCTGGTTGTTCTTGATCAGCGCGCAGGTCTGGTAGCCGTCCAGGCGCGGCATCATGATGTCGACGAAGATGATGTTCGGCTGCTGGTCGGAAATCTTGGCCAGCGCCTCGAACCCGTCGATCGCGGTGACGACGTCGCAGCCTTCTTTTTTCAGCAGCGTTTCGGCAGTCCGCCGGATGGTCTTCGAATCATCGATGACCATGACCTTCAGCCCTGTCAAACCGCCGTTTTTTGCTGTCTCTTCCACGCACTACCCCCTGCCTGCGGAGTTCCTGTCCAAAGCGACTGCAGGCCATCGATGCCGGCCGGGAGCTCCGAACCACGT
>DASSGP010000206.1:0-6047 GCA_035693405.1 Rudaea sp.
GTCGCGCAGAAAGTGGCCGATGCACTCAAGGCACAGCTGGTACCCGATGAAGCTGCGCGCGTCTCCGCTGTGCCGACGCACAGCGAGGCGGCTTACGAGCTTTATCTGCAAGCCAATGCGCACTTCAACCGCGCCTACGACCAGGACGTGCTCGTGCCGCGCGAGCTGCCGCAGGCAATCCCGCTGTACCAGCGCGCACTCGATGCCGATCCGCAGTTCGCACTCGCTGCGGCAGCACTCGGACGGGCGCACATGCACATGTATTTCTACGCGCCGGATCGCAGCGAGACGCGGCTTGCCTCAGCGAAGTCCGCGATCGACCGTTCGCTTGCGCTGCAGCCAGACCTCGGCGAAGGACATTTCGCCCTGGCGTTGTACCTGTATTGGGGTCATCGCGACTATGCCGACGCCATCGCCGAACTGCAGATCGCGCGCCAGCGACTCGTCAACAGCGCCGACGTGCCGCGGATGCTCGCGGCGATCGCCCGCCGCCAGGGTCGCGCCGAAGAGATGATCGCCGGCTTCCAGGAAGCCACACTGCTCGATCCGCGCAGTTCTTTCTCGCTCGACCAGCTCGGTCTGAGTTACCAGAACTTGCGCCACTACGCCGAGGCGGACCGCGCCTTCGCGCAGGCTGAGGCGGCCACGCGCGACCCGGTCGACGAGCGCGTCACGCGCGCGATCAGCACAGTCGCCTGGAAGGGCGATCTGGAGCCGCTGCGAGCGGCGCTTCACGCGCTCGAGCCCGGCACCGACGCCTACGCCGGCAACGCGACGAGCTTTTTCTGGCTGTACTGGTGGTCGCGCGATTTCGCCGCCGCGCTGCGCGCGGCGCAGAACAACACCGACGACGAATGGAGCGATCAGGCCAACATCGCGCTGCCACGGCTGTTGTACGTCGCCTGGGCGCAGCAGGTCGCTGGCGATCCAAAATCCGCGGAGACCTACGCGACGGTCCGCAAGACCGTCAGCGCGGCCCTTGCGCAGCAGGCCGAGCGCGCCGACTTGCACGTCGCCGCGGCGTTCACGGCCGCCGGACTCGGCGCCAAAGACGACGCGATCCGCGAAGGACGCCGCGCGGCCGCGCTCCTGCCGCCGGAACGCGACGCGCTGAGCGGCGCCTCGGTGCAGGTCTATCTGGCGCAAATCTACGTGCGCGTTGGCGAGTATGAATCCGCGCTCGAGACGCTGCGTTCCGTCATTCCAAGGTTCAGCGGCCAATCCATCTCTGCGGCTCTGCTCGAGCTCGATCCTATCTGGGATCCGATCCGCAAGGATCCCCGGTTCACTCAGCTGATCGAATTGGCCAAACAGCCGATCGAACTCAAGCCGGTGCCGTGAGCCCGAACGTCGTTTTTCGCTGAACATGGCGTCCACGTCGATCGAAATCGATGCCGCACCTGACCGCCCGCTCGGCATGCCGCCCGCGCGCTTCCTGCGCGACTACTGGCAGAAGCGCCCGCTGCTGATCCGCGGCGCGTTTCCACAATTCCACAATGCGATAACGCCGGAAGACTTGGCCGGCCTGGCCTGCGAGGAAGCCGCGCTGGCGCGCATCGTGCAGCGTGACGCGAAACGCGACCGCTGGACGCTGCGCAGCGGTCCGTTCGCCGAGGCCGATTTCGCCGGACTGCCGAAGACGCACTGGACATTGCTCGTGCAGGACGTCGACAAGTGGGATGCCGATGTCGCTGCCCTGCTCGATCAGTTTGCGTTCCTGCCCGCATGGCGCATCGACGACATCATGGTCAGCTATGCGACCGACGGCGGCGGCGTCGGTGCGCACGTCGACAACTACGACGTATTCCTGGTCCAGGCACAGGGCCAGCGCCGCTGGCGCATCAGCACGGATCCGGACGCGCCCAAGGCGTTTCGCACCGACGCCGAACTGAAACTGCTGCGCGAGTTCACGCCGACGCACGAGTGGGCACTCGATCCGGGCGACGCCCTCTACCTGCCGCCCGGCATCGCCCATGACGGTATCGCCGTCGGCAAGTGCATGACGTTTTCGGTCGGCATGCGCGCGCCATCGGTGGCCGAACTGATCATGGACCTGGCCGACAGCATCGCTGAACCGCTCGGCGAAGAGGCGCGCTACGTCGATCCGGATCTTGCGCCGGCGCGCGACGCGCATGAAATCGACGCAGCGGCCGTCCGGCGAGTCGATGCCGCGCTGGCCGCGCTGCGCGATGCGGACCCAGTCGCCACGCGGCAATGGTTCGGCCGTTTCATCACGCGTTACCGCAGCGCGCACGAAGCGATGCCGGCGACACGCTCGCTGACGGCGCAGCAGGTCGGCGCGAAGTTGCCCGGCTCGCGTGTGGTGCGCAATCCGTGGAGCCGGGCCGCATGGTCGCGCCGTGGGCGCGGGGCCGAGTTGTTCGTCGCCGGCGAGTCGTTCGTATGCGGCATGGCGCTGGCGCGGCTGCTCGCCAGCAGCCGCGAATTGTCCGGCGACGATGTGGCCCGCTGCGCCGATGCGACCGGTCTGTCGGTGCTGGCCAGCCTGATCAACGCCGGCCATTTGCGGCTCGTCCGTCAACGCTGAATAATGTTGCGATTCGCCGGGCAGGAGCCCAAGTGCCTCGAAGGCCAAGGATGGCCGAGAGAGGCCGCCTCTCCCGCTGGCGGGAGAGGTCGCCGCGCTTGCGCGGCGGGTGAGGGTGGCGCGTCAAGGTTGAGCAACCTGAGGTGCCACCCTCATCTGGCCATGGATGGCGGAAATGCCGAAAATGCAGGAGCAATTTTCGGCCGCTTCCGGCCACCTTCTCACGCCAGCGGGAGAAGGAACCAAATGGAAAGGCACCGATGATCCCCAACGACTTCACGGTATCGACCGCCGACTGGGCGAACGAGGACGATCGCGATGCCTGTCGCATGGTGCGCGAGCAGGTCTACATCATCGAGCAGAAGGTCCGCGAAGAAGACGAATGGGACGAATTCGATGAGCCCTCGCGCCATGTTCTCGCTCGCGACGCCCAAGGCAACGCCATCGGCACGGGCCGGCTGACGCCGAACATGATGATCGGCCGCATGGCCGTGCTGCGCGAATGGCGTGGACGCGAGGTCGGCGCGATGCTCCTCGGCACGCTGCTCGAACAGGCGCGGGCACTGCATTACCCGGCGATCGAATTGCATGCGCAGACGCAGGCCGTCCGCTTCTACGAACGCTTCGGCTTCGAGCGCTACGGCGACGAATTCGTCGAGTGCGAGATTGCGCACGTCCACATGCGCATGGAACTGGAGCCGCTGGAGCCGCCGGATCGCGCAGGTCCGCCGCCGCGGCCGGAAGTACGCATTGTCCCGATCGAGTCGCGCGATGAAGCTCTGACCGAGACCCTCGGGCTCATCGCGGCGGCCCGGCGCGAGGTATACATCTACACACGCGACCTCGATCCGCTACTGTTCGACAACGAAGCGGCACTCGAAGCGCTCAAGCGCGTGGCGGTCCGCGGCCGCGGCGCCTCGATCCGCGTGCTGATCCAGGACCCGCAGCAAGCGATCCGGCGAGGTCACCGCCTGATCGCCCTGGCCCAGCGCCTGACCAGCGTCTTCATCCTGCGCACGCCGACCCAGGCAGAAGACCTGCAGTACGCGTCGGCCTTCGTGCTCAACGATGCGTATGGGTTCTACTTCCGCACGCTCGGTACCCGTTTCGAAGGCGAAGTCGTCAACCATGCGCCGGGACGTCACGCCCAACTACTGGAGTACTTCAAGCAGGTCTGGGAACGCTCCGAGACGAGCGAGGAGTTGCGTCAGCTGGCGATTTGACACACCCGGCGACAACCGTTGAATACCGCGGCGGGCAACCTGCTTCGACTGTCGCAGCGCAGCATCTTGCAGGTATAATTCGCAGCCCGCATATCACAGGGGACGGCCTGAAAACGTTTTACCCGACGCCGGGTCCCGCGCGAGCAGGTATCCGTTGAAAAACAGCAACATGGATTACCAGTTCCGCTGTTGAAAGTGCGGGAATGACGGCCGATTCAGACGTTCTCCGGAGCATTCGCGGCAACGGGCGGCATCGACGCCTCCATTCGTTCATTTGGTATACCACTGTGAGCAACAGCCTGATCCAGCAATTCGCGGCTTCGTCCCAGCTGTCCGGCGGCAACGCCGCATTCGTCGAGGAATTGTACGAAGCGTACTTGCGCGATCCCGCAATGGTGGCGCCGGAGTGGCGCAGTTATTTCGATACCTTCAAGGGGCGCGAAGCCGGCGATGTGCCGCATTCGGATGCGATCGCGCGGATCGAAACGGTACAGAAACTCAACGGCCATGCACGCGCGGCCTCCGCCGTGGTCGGTGCGGACGCGCAAGCGCAGAAGCAGGCCGGCGTGCTCAAACTCGTCACGGCCTATCGCTCACGCGGCCACATCGCCGCGCAGCTCGATCCGCTGGATCTCGAACATCGCCTGGCGCCAGCGGACCTTCAGGCTCTCGGACTGTGGTCGCGTCCGCACACGCCCGACCTCGACCCCGCCTTCCACGGACTCGGCGCTGCCGACATGGAAACCGAGTTCAACACAAGTTTTCTCGCCGGCCCGCAGCGGCTGAAACTCAAGGACCTCATCGCGCGCCTGAAAGCGACGTATGCGACGAGCATCGGCGCCGAGTTCATGCACATTGCCGACTCCACGCAGCGGCGCTGGGTGCACGAACACATAGAACGCGCCGGCGGCGACTACGCGCTCACGGCAGACGAAAAGAAGGAGCTGCTCGAAAAGCTGGTGCAGGCCGATGGTCTGGAACGCTACCTGCATACCAAGTACGTCGGCCAGAAACGTTTTTCGCTCGAAGGCGGCGACAGCCTGATTCCGCTCGTCGATGAACTGCTCGACCGCGGCGGCAACGACGGCCTGCGCGACTTCGTCATCGGCATGGCCCATCGCGGCCGCCTGAACGTTCTCGTCAACATCCTCGGCAAGGCGCCGCAGAAGCTGTTCGCCGAGTTCGAAGGTAAATTCGAACACATCGACGATCCGGCGCACTCGGGCGACGTGAAGTATCACATGGGCTTCTCGGCCGACGTGAAGACCTCCGGGCGCACCGTGCATGTCGTGCTTGCGTTCAATCCGTCGCATCTGGAGATCGTCAATCCCGTCGTCTCCGGATCGGTGCGCGCGCGCCAGACGCACCGGCACGACGCGGAACTCGAGCAGGTCATCCCCGTGCTGATCCATGGCGACGCGGCCCTGGCCGGCCAGGGCGTCAACATGGAACTGTTCAACATGTCGCAGGCGCGCGGTTTCGCGGTCGGCGGCACGATTCACATCGTCGTCAACAACCAGGTCGGCTTCACGATTTCGAACCCGCACGACGCGCGCTCGACGATGTATTGCACCGATGTCGCCAAGATGGTCGGCGCGCCGGTGTTCCATGTGAACGGAGACGATCCGGAAGCCGTGATGTTCGTGGCGCGGCTCGCGTTCGACTACCGGCGCAGGTTCAAGCGCGACGTCGTCATCGACCTCGTCTGCTATCGCCGCCACGGCCACAATGAAGCCGATGAGCCAGCCGCGACGCAGCCACAGATGTACCAGGTCATCCGCGCGCGGCCGACGTTGCGCGAGCTGTACGCGAAGAAGCTGGTCGCCGACGGCGTAATCGCGGACAGTCATGCGCAAGGTCTCGTCGATGCCTACCGCGCAAAGCTCGAAGCCGGCCAGCCGATTGCAGCGCTCGATCCGGACTTGAAGGATGCATTCGCGGTCGATTGGACCCGCCACATCGGCGCGAAGCTCGACCAGAACGTGAGCACTGGCGTGGCCAAGGACAAGCTCGGTGCGCTCAATGCGCAGATCCTCGCCGTGCCGCTGGACTTCACGCTGCACCCGCGTGTCGCGAAGATCTACGAGGACCGCGAGAAGATGGCAGCCGGCCAAGTGCCGATGGACTGGGGTTTCGCCGAAAATCTCGCCTACGCATCGGTCATCGCCGACGGAAACGACCTGCGCCTGGTCGGCCAGGATTCCGGCCGCGGCACGTTCTTCCATCGCCACGCCGTGCTGCACGACCAGAACAGCGGCCGCGATTTCACGCCGCTG
>DASSGP010000207.1:0-3384 GCA_035693405.1 Rudaea sp.
TCGGCGACGCTGTCGGGTACGGTCGACACGACGCCGTTCGGCACCACTGCACTCCAGCTCAACAGCACCGCGCTGACGGTCGGTGCATCCGCGCCGCTTTCACTGACGGGAGTTCACACGCTTCCGTTCGGGACCGGTTCCGACACGGTGCAGGTCACCGGCGGCACGGTGAGCATCGACGGCGGCACGCAGGGGCTGCAGGCGAGCAACTTCTCGGGCGCTGCGGCGCTCGTGGCGACCTCAGGCGGGACGCTCACTGTCACTGGCAGCGCGAACACGCTGCAGACCGGTCCCGGTAGCGCGGCCGCGTGGCTCGCGCTGTACATGCAGAACACAACGATCGGCGCGGCTGGCATGACGTTCCGCTCGATCTCGGCGAACGGCGCGTTGAACGGCATCAACGTCGGCAACGCGGGAACCGGCGCGCTGACCGTGACCGGCAACGGCGGCGCCTGCGCGCAGGACAGCGACCCGTGCACCGGCGGCGCGATCGTCAACAGCAGCGGCAGCGCGGTCATCGTTTCGAACGCCGGCAAGGTGTCGCTCGCCCGGATGAAGATCGAGAATTCGGCGGGCGACGGCATCGGCGGCAGTGCGTTCGCCGGACTGGATCTTGCGAACGTGTACATGTATGGCAACGGCCAGGCCGCCGGTTACTACGGCATCCACCTCGCCAACCTCTCCGGGAGCTCCGCGTGGACGAATCTCGTCGTGGCGAACAGTACGCACGACAATGTGTTCATCGACCAGACGTCGGGCACCCTCACGTCGCTCGCGATCTCGGGCTCCACATTCAACAATGCGGGCGCGAGCAGCAACGGCATCTGGCTGCAGCCGCGTGGCACCAGCGTCGTCTCGTCGTTCACCGTCTCGGGATCGACGTTCTCCGGCAATCCGTTGAACGGCATCCTGCTGGAACCGGCCGACAGCGGCGCGGTGTCGACATTCACGGTGTCGACCTCGACGTTCAACAACAACGCCTCGACCGGCGTGTTCGTCACGGCCTCGGACAGCTCGAGCGTTTCCGGCGCGATCGTGCAGACGTCGTCGTTCACGAACAACGGTGTGCATGTCGATTTCTCGAAAGGCCAGTCAGCGAGCCTGCAGTTCAAGATCCTCAGCAACGCGACGATGACCGGCGCGGTAAGCCATGCGATCAACGTCGCGGCGGGAACCGCGGTGACGACCGGCGGCTTGCTTCAGGCGCGCATTGACGGCAACACGATCGGCGGGACCAAAACCGTCGGCAACAGCGGTTCGCAAGCGGGTGACGGCATCCGCGTACTGCTGCAGGGGCAGACGAAGGGTTACGTGCTGATCAACAACAACCATATCTACCAGACGCCGCAGGCGCACGGCATCGACGCGATCGGGCGCAACGGCAATCCGTCGCCGTCCGGTCTGGACGTGACGATCACCAACAACGACGTCGACACCGGCGTCAACACGGGCAACCCGACCGAGGTCTCGAACGCGTTGTCCGCGATCAGCGTGCTGGCCGACTGCGCGACGATCTGCAACATCACGCGCGCCGACATCGTCGGCAACCTCGTGCCGGCCTGGAGTCCGGGCAGCGACTACGCCGTTGGCCAGCTCATCATGGTGCAGACGGGCGTGCCAAGTCCCACGCCGTCCGTTGCCGACTTGGTAGGAACGGGCGCGACCGCACTCGCGCGCCTGCAGGCGACGAACACCGGTTTGATGGCGACGTCCGGCACGATCGCCCTGATTCCCGGCCCGATCAACACACCACCGTGAAAGGAGCATTCGATGGCCAAGCCCTATGTCGGTGAAATTCGCCTGTTCGCTTCCGTCACACCGCCTGCCGGCTGGTTGCCGTGCGACGGTACGCTGCTGTCGGTCGGCTCCTACCCGCTTCTCGCCAAGGCGATCGGTTACGCCTTCGGCGGATTCGGGCCCAACTTCAACCTTCCGGACCTGCAGGGACGCGTGCCATTGCACTACGCCGGCGGCTACCCGTTCGCGAGCAAGGGCGGCTACGCACAGGTCCAACTCGCCGTGCCGGCGTTGCCGACCCACACCCATTCCCTGAGAGCGTCGAACCAGCAGGGCACCTCGGTGGTCCCGACCGGCAACGTGCTGGCCGCAGCGCCCGCCGCCTCGCCGTTCTACCAGCCGGCCGACGCGAACGCCGCTGCCATGGACTCCCGCCAGATCGGCAGCACCGGCGGCAACGGCGGGCACGAGAACATGGCTCCATACGTCGCGCTGCAGTTCTGCATCGCGGCCGACAACGTGACCTGAGGGAGAGCGATCATGACCGTAAATGTCGGCGAGATCCGGCTCCTGGCCGGCGAGCGCGTGCCGGAAGGTTGGATGATTTGCGACGGCCGTTCGCTGGATTCGTCGCAGCCCCAGTACGCGGCGTTGTACGCCGCGATCGGTCGCACCTACGGCAGCACTGCCCCTGGCCAGTTCAGCCTGCCCGACCTGCGCGCGCGCGTGCCGATCCACCGCGGACCGGCGTACGCGCTGGGTATCTCCGGCGGCGCCGAGACCGTCGCGCTCACGATCGCGCAGATTCCGGGGCACAGCCACACGCTGTTCGGCACCGACACGACTGCGACGCAGGTTTCGCCCGGCGGCAATTTGCCGGCCCAGTCGCTGCGCTTCGACGGTTACCAGGCCAGCGTGCCGGGAGCGCAGCAGATGGGAATGTCGTCGATCGGTGAGTTCGGCAAAGGCAAGCCTCACGAGAACCTGCAGCCGTTCCTGTGCGTCAACTTCATCATTGCATTCGTCCCGTCCAGCTTGCCGCGGCCCAAGGCCAATGTCGTGACGAAGCAGGTCCGGCCCGCCGGAACCAAGGCCGCCAGGAAGGCGAAGCCTGCCACCAAGGCGCAAACTCCGCCGAAGGCAAAACCTGTCGCGAAGGGCCGGCCCGCCGCCAAGCCGAAGCCACAGCGCAAGCCGAAATCCAAAGCAAAGCCGATCAAGGCCAAGGCGCCGGCGCGACGAGCCAAATCCAAGAGTACCAAGCTGGCGAAGCTGACAAGGCGCACGGCGGCATCGACGCGCAATGCTGCGTCGAAGGCGACGTCGAAGAAACGCGCGGGCAAGCCCAAGGGCAGAACACGTTCGGCACCACGAACCGCGGCAAAACGCCGCACACGCCGTTGATCTCGCCACGACTTGAGAGGAGTCCATCATGGCTACCGGTTCAGACCAATTCATCAGCGAAGTCCGAATTTTCCCGTTTCAGTCGGTTCCGTCCGGCTGGTTGCCTTGCGAAGGCCAGCTGCTGAGCATCAAGGACCCGGCATACCAGGCCATCTTCTCGCTGATCCGCAACATCTACGGCGGCGACGGCGTGAACACGTTCGCGCTCCCCAACTTTCGCGGCGTGGTGCCGACCGGCACCGG
>DASSGP010000208.1:0-6683 GCA_035693405.1 Rudaea sp.
CGCCAGCGGCGCACGATCAAGCAGCGCCTGGAAATTGCCGACACTGTCGACAACCGCCGCGCGCTGGCCGAGGAATGCATGCGCCTGGGCGATTACGCGAATGCAGCCGAGCTCTACCGTTCGGTGCTCAAGGGCGTGTACGCGACCGATCATGCGTTCCTGCTCGGACTGGCCCAGGCGCAGGCCAACAGCAGCGACTTCGCCGGTGCGCGCGCGACGCTCGATACGCTGTTTTCGACGAATCCGAATTTCCGCTCGGCCGACGCCGACCTGCTGCACGCGCGCACGCTCGAAGCACTCGGCGAGAACGACGCGGCATTCGAGCGTTACCAAACCTTGGCCACGAGTTATCCGGGCGAGGAAGCGCGCTTCCGCTACGGCGCGATGCTCAAGGCGCGCGGCCGCTTCACCGATGCGCGCGGCGTGTTCCGCGAGATGCTCGCGCGCGCCAAGCACGCGCCGCGCTACTACCGCAAGAAGGAGGACGAGTGGTTGAGCGCGGCGCAGCGGGAGTTGGCGAGTCTCGGTCCGGGCTGAATTCTGTATCAGTGGCAGCGCCGTAGGCTGGGCTGACAAGCCCAGCCCCAGACATTCCTGTCGAAAGCGGCTGGGCTTGCAGCCCAGCTACCTGCTCAACCGCGAAAAATCCCGCACGCGCTGCCGGATTGCCTCGGCCGCGCGAGCGGGAATGTTGCGGTGGCTGGTGACGCGTACCACCAGCCCTGTATCTGTCACAGCGAACTACACCTCGTACATAACTTTCTACATCCAGGCTCAGTTGTTCTTGATTTGGGGGTCGTTCGTTGTTGCGGTCGCCGTAGTGTAGTAAGTCGAGTACCGCACTCCCATGTTGTCATGGGCGTTGAGCTGATATCTCCATGGCCCGCCGGGGGCATTATTGTTGACGCCGATCTGCAGGGTTCCACCGTTTCCCTGGAGTGTTGGAGGGTCAAAAATACCGTATTGTGGAGTGTCGACCCATTTGAACCCGGGATAGTTCGGGTCGTTGAGCGGATAGAACTGCAGGGTATTATTTCCGATCAAGTTCCATTGCAACTGATTCGTACCGTGGGGAACCTGAATAGGCTGGTGATTGTCCTCGACGTTCAGTGCATTTTGAAAACTCGGGTTGATTTCGACTCTGGTCACAATTGCCATGCTTCCTCTCCTTATTCAATGAAAGATTTCGCGTCAGTTGCCTGACACCCCTTTCTTTGTCGCCTCTGATGGCGCGACATTCCCGCGCTGTTCCGCGGGCAAAAAAGCGATTTTGCTGCGGCGCATCGCTTCGACAAAATCTGGATCCCGGTAGCCGTTCGTGCGCAGGTGTTCGATCGCCGGCTGCGCCTCGCCCGTCTTGCCAAGTCCGACCAGCGCATAGACCTTTAAGGCGAGCAGGCGCGGATCATCCGTACCGCTCTTGACACCGTTGACGGACTCCAGACAGTGCTCACGTAGCGCGCGTGCGCGGGTGACATCCGCTGTCGCAAGAAGCAATCTTGCGTTGACCGTTGCCAGGACCGTGTTTCGATCGTTGGGTCGACTTTCGAGCGCCGGCTCGAACCAAGCGAGCGCGCTCTCCAGCAGTTTTCGTGCTTCCTGAGTGTTGCCCGTCGAAAGCATTTGCGCCGCTCGTTCGGACCGCGCCTCGGCGAACTCGCGCTGCCAGGATGTGTTAGACGCATCCTGACGCACGAGTTCGGCGAGTGTGTCGAGGGCCTCATTCGTCAACTTCGAGGCTTCGTCGACGCTACCGGTCAGACGCAAAAGTCTGCTGAGTTGCATCTTGTAGAGCGCGCCGTTTTCCCGGATCGAAGTAATCGTCGGGTCTTGCTCTTCCAGCTGCGCGGCGATGTCGACCGCCTCTCGCAATCTGCGGATCGCTCCCTCGGTGTCGCCAACCAGGGCTAACGTACGACCAAGGATCGCACGTACCCTGAAGACGTTCTCACGCTGGTCGTTGTTGCTGGGATCGCGCGCGCCCAAGTCCGTCTCGATCTTGTCGTCAGCCGAATACTCGACGACCGCCGTGACAAGGTCGCCGCGGATGAGGGCCAATTTGCCGAGGTCGTTGTGGGCGCTGCCGAGCAGTGCCACATACGCCACATTGTCGGGCTTGGCCGCAACGAGTCTCTGAGCCAGATCCAAAGCCGACCGATAAGACGCGAACGCAGATTCGAGATCGCCCTGCGACTCGCGAACGTGACCAAGATTGCTCTCAGCGATTTTCTTTTGACGCAAGAGTTCCGTATTCGCGCGATCGAGCTGCTCTGCTCGTCCCAGGATCGCCCTTGCCGAGGTGAAATCGCGCGCTGCCGCGTCGAGATCTCCCTGGAACCAATGCGCCATTCCGATAAAGGAGACGTTTTCGGCATACGCGATTTGTCGGCCAATGTCGCGCGGCATGGCTTGCGCCTGCGCAGAGATCAGCTTCAGTGCGGCTTGGTACGATTCCAGAGCAGCAGGCAAATGTCCCTGGTCGAGCCGCACACTGCCAATCTTCTCCAGCGCCTTCGCGCGCTGAACCAGCGATTCATCCGTGACATCGGAGCTCGGCAGCGATGCGAAATACGCCATCGCCTTGTCGTCGACGGCTTCGATGATGTCGAGGCGCGCCACCTGCCTGAGCTTGTCGTTCAGATCGCCGAGCATGAAGCCGATGAGATCCTCGGCCTGCTTCTGTCTTCTCTCGGCATCGTTGCGCGCTATGACCGCCGTGATAGCCAACGTCGTCGTGATTGCCATGACGACGAGCGCCGCCGCCGTGACGATCGCCAAGCGCCGGTTTCGGCGCTGCAGTTCGCGCTGCTTGAGCGTGTCGAAGCCGACGTCGAGCATGCCGGCAATCAACTTGAGCTTGGCGTTGGCCTTGCCGTCCTTGCCCTCGCGCGCGTCGGCGGCGATTGGTTCGGTGCGTTGCGGCGTCGGTTGTCCGTCGGCGCCGATCTCGAAACGCAGCGCCGGCGCGAAACATTCTTCCGCTTCACGTCCGGCCAGGTCGCTGGCGTTCGGTTCGCCGCCGACGATCAGGCAGAGAATCCTTTCGGCGTGACCGAGCCGCTTGAATGCGAGCACTTCTTCGTTGACCCAGCGCGATTTCGCCGAGGCCGGCGAACAGATCACGATCAGGTTTTTCGATTGGGCGAGGGCGGCGTTGACCGTGCGGCCGAGGTCGGTCGCGCTGGCGAGTTCGTCGCGATCACGGAAGATCGGGAGCAGTCGCGGTGGAATGCTGCCGGCGGCGGTGATCTGGCCGACGAGGCGTTTCGGCACGCGCCAGGTTTCCAGCGTCTTGTGCAGCCACTGCGCCCAGGTTTCGTCCTGGTGGCTGTAGCTGATGAAGGCGAAGTAGCGCGGGGATTCCGCCAGCGTGCTCATGACGCACCGCCGGGCATCGCGATACCTGCGTAGTCGCACCGACACGCGCTTCGCATGAAGCCCCCTTCGACGGCCAATCGTTGGCCGGGGCGCGAGTATCGATCAAATTGGGGGGCAAAGTCACGACGCGCAGCATTTGCGAGCCTGCCTTGGAGACGACTACAACACCATCCCCACCCAACCCTCCCCTTGAAGGGGAGGGCTCAAAAGGCAGCGACGTAGGGTGGGCCTTGGCCCACCATCATTTTCTTTAGCGCCTGAAGAGAAGAACGGTGGGCCAAGGCGCACCCTACAGCGCTGGAAACGAATACAACACCATCCCCACCCAACCCTTCCCTTGAAGGGGAGGGCTTATGAGCGGTCGGCCTCGCGGCAGCGCCGGGTACTTATGGCGAGCGCGGCGCGGCGCTGTCGTAGAACTTGGCGAGGTCGGCCTTGAACTGCTTCGCCGCCTCGAGATTCAGATAAACCATGTGGCCCGACGGGTAATACGTGAACGTCAGGTTGTTGCGCAGCTTCGGGTCGATGTCCATGTGCGCGAGGTCGTACTCGGTCGCGAAGAACGGCGTGGCCAGGTCGAACCAGCCGTTCGCCGACATCACTTTCAGGTGCGGGTTCGTGCGCATCGCCTCGCTGAGATCCGGAACCGTGATCGGCAGCGGCGCCGGGCGCATCTGGCCGCGCAGGGCGTGCTTGAAGTCCCAGTCGCGGTTCGTGTTGTTGCCGGACGGCTGGTACGGCACGTCGCTGACGTAGTTCAGCTCGCGCACGATGTAGTCGTTGAACGCAGCTGTGAACGCGCCGCGGATCGCGGTGTCGGCCGGATCGGTTTCCGGCTGCTCGCCGGCAGCGTCCATGTCGATACCTTCGAAGCGGCCGTCGTAGCGGCCGAGCGTGCGGCGTTCGTCGCGCAACAGTTCCTTGCGGAAGCGCGGCTGGCTGACGCGCAGGTTCGCTTCCTTCAGATAGGCGACGGACAAGCCGGTGTATTTCGACATGCGCTCGGCGATCGCGTTGCGCTCGGCGTCGCCGAGGTCCTGGCCCTTGGCCAGAGCGACCGTGTAGTCGCCGCGCGCGAACGCGCGCACTTCGGTCAGGAATGGTTCGAGCGTCGCCGGCTTGTTCGCGACCTTGTTGTGGTACCAGGCGATCGCCGCGTACGACGGCAGCAGGTTGATGTAGTCGTTGTCGAGCGCCGGCAGGCGCGAGCCGTAGTTCAGGATCGACGACAGCAGCACGACGCCGTTCAGCGCGATGCCCTTCTCCTCGAGATACTTGGAAAGCCCGGCCGAACGCGGCGTGCCGTACGATTCGCCGAACAGGAACTTCGGCGAGTTCCAGCGCTTGTTGACCGTGATGTAGCGCGCGATGAAGCGGCCGAACGCGTCGATGTCCGGGTCGGTGCCCCAGAAGCGCTTGTTCGGATTGTCGACGGTGTCCTTGTCCGGCTTGCCTTCCTTGTCGTCCTTGATCAAGCCCTTCGAATAGCCGGTGCCGATCGCGTCGACGAAGACGAGGTCGGACTTGTCGAGCAGGCTGTCGGGATTCGATTCGATGCGATACGGCGCCGGCGCAGTCGCATCGGGACTCGATGTGACGACGCGCACCGGTCCGTACGAGCCCATGTGCAGCCAGATGCTGGCCGAGCCCGGCCCGCCGTTGTAGAGGAAGGTGACCGGACGCCGTGATGGATCCTTCTCGCCGTCGGCCGTGTAGGCGACATAGAACATGCTCGCGTCGGGCTTGCCCTTGTCGTCGCGGATCAGCAGCTTGCCGGCGGTCGCCTTGTACGCGATCGTTCGGCCGCCGAGCTGCATGCTGTGCGAGGTCACCACGGATTTCTCCGCTTCTGCCTCGGCGCGCTCGTGCGCGGCGTCCTTCGCGCTCTGGGACTTTTCGTCCTTCTTGGCGCTGTCGTCAGTGTCGGCGGCGGCGACCAGCGTGGCCGGTAGCAGGAGGCTCAGCAGCAGCGCTGCGAACGCGGTAGTCGTTCTCATCAGGAATTCCCGGGATGTAAAGGCAGGTGGCGGACGTTTGTACGTCCAAACCGGGCGCGAGTATGCCGTATGGCGACCCCGTCGCACCGTGTCGAAAGCAACGGTTTTCGCGGTGGCGCGTTAAATTTTGTAAGGGGAGCGCAATCTCGCGAATACCATCGTTGCCTTGCGTTCGCCGCGGCTCCTGACGCCGGTGAGCGAGATCAAAGTCAAGCTGGATCCCGGCGTTCGCCGGGATGACGGCATAAAAAATCAATCCTGTAGGATGCGGTGAACGCAAGTGAACCGCATCGTTCGCGATCGGTGCGGTTCGCTGAAGCTCACCACACCCTACGGCACTGCACTGGATCCCTGCGTTCGCCGGGACGATGGCATAAAAATTCAATCCTGTAGGATGCGGTGAAAGCAAGTGAACCGCATCGCTCGCGATCGGTGCGGTTCGCTGAAGCTCACCACATCCTACGGCACTGCACTGGATCCCTGCGTTCGCCGGGACGATGGCATAAAAAATCAATCCTGTAGGATGCGGTGAACGCAAGTGAACCGCATCGTTCGCGATCGGTGCGGTTCGCTGAAGCTCACCACACCCTACGGCACTGCACTGGATTCCGGCATTCGCCGGATGATTAGAACTTGTAGCCGCGATGGATCGCGACGATGCCGGCCGACAGGTTGCGCACGTCGACCTGGCCGAAACCGGCCGCCTCCATCATCGCCTTCAGCGTCGCCTGGTCGGGATGCTTGCGGATCGACTCGGCCAGGTACTGGTAGCTCTCGGCGTCGTCGGCGATGAACGCGCCGAGGCGCGGCAGCACCTGGAACGAATGGAATTCGTACAGCGGCTTGAGCCACTCGGACTGCACGGCAGAGAATTCGAGCACGAGCACGCGGCCGCCGGGCTTGAGCACGCGCTGCATTTCGCGCAGCGCAAGCGCCTTGTCGGTGACGTTGCGCAAGCCGAACGCGATCGTCACGGCATCGAACGTTGCGTTGGGGAACGGCAGCGCCTCGGCGTTCAACTGCGCATAGTCCAGATTGCGCACGAAGCCGCGGTCGAGCAGCCGGTCGCGGCCGGCGCGCAGCATCGCCGCGTTGATGTCGCCGAGCACGACACTGCCCGCCGTGCCGACGCGCGGCAGCAGCAGCGCGGCGATGTCGCCGGTGCCACCGGCCAGGTCGAGCACGCGATCGCCGGCGCGCACGCCGCTGGTCGTCACGAACCAGCGCTTCCAGATGCGGTGCACGCCGAGCGACATCAGGTCGTTCATCAGGTCGTATTTCGACGCGACCGACGTGAACACGCGGCCG
>DASSGP010000209.1:0-6730 GCA_035693405.1 Rudaea sp.
CAAGGCGACATCGCGTCGGGTTCATGTGGACGTCCCTCCGCGTCAAGCGGCGCACACCGCTGCGCGGCGCGCGCTGCGAGACAAGGATACTCCGATCGCGCCCGCCCGGCGCAGGCAACCTACGCTGCGGCGCGAGTGGCCGGCGCACTGCGCCACATTGCGATCAGTTCGTTCCGGCGCGCACGGGCCTTTGCAAGGTGTGCATCCTTGATGTGACCGTAGCCGCGGATGTGCTCGGGAATCGTCGCGATCTCGACGGCGAGCGCATGGTTGTCGCGGTCGAGCTTGCCGAGCAGTTCGTCGACCGTGGCGAAATACTCGTCGATCAGCGCGCGTTCCATCTTGCGCTCGGCAGTGTAGCCGAAGATGTCGAACGCGGTGCCGCGCAGGCCCTTGAGCTTGGCCACGAGCTTGAACGCGCCGAACACCCACGAGCCGTACTCGCCCTTGCGCAGGTGCCCTTCGGAATCGCGCCGCGCGAGCAGCGGCGGCGCGAGATGGAAGTGGAGCTTGAAGTCGCCGTCGAACGTGTCGCGCACGCGCTTTTCGAAATCGCCACTCGTGTACAGGCGCGCGACTTCGTACTCGTCCTTGTACGCCATCAGCTTGAACGCGTAGCGGGCGACCGCTTCGGTCAGCGCGGTCGTGCCCGGCGTTTTCACCTGCTCGCCGGCACTCACCTTGTCGACGAACGATTTATACTTTTGCCCATACGCGGCATTCTGGTAGTCGGTCAGGAACGCGACGCGGCGCGCGATGCGCTGGTCGAGTGTCGTGCTCAGTGCGCTGTCGTCGAGCACGAGCGGGATGCTCGCCGGTACCCCGGCTTTGCCCTTCGCTGCGGCGCGCACCGCGCCGATGTCATGCGCGGCAAGCCGGCCCCAGTTGAACGCGGTCTTGTTCATCTCGACCGCGGCGGCGTTCAGCTCGATTGCGCGCATCAGCGCATCGTGGGTCAGCGGCACCCAGCCCTTCTGCCAGGCGTAGCCGAGCATGAACAGGTTGCTGGCGATCGAATCACCGAGCAGCGCGGTAGCCAGGTCCGTCGCCTCGACGACGTCGGGTTCCTGGCCGTCGAGCGCCGTCTTCACTGCGGCGAGGATCTGCTGCGCCGGGAAATTCAGGTCCGGCTTCGTCGTGAACGTTCCGGGCATCGCCTCGTAGCTGTTCAGCACGACGCGCGAACGCTCGGCGCGAATCTTCGACAGCGCCCAGTAGTCGTTGACCACGACCATGTCGCAGCCGAGCACGAGGTCGGCCTCGCCGGCGGCGATGCGCACGGCGTGGATATCGCCGGGCGTCTTCGCGATGCGCAGGTGGCAGGTCACGGCGCCGCCTTTCTGCGCCAGGCCGGTCTGGTCGAGCACGGTCGCGCCCTTGCCTTCCAGATGTGCCGCCATGCCGATCAGCGCGCCGATCGTGACGACGCCAGTGCCGCCGATGCCGGTGACCAGGATGTTCCACGGCTGCGACAGGTCGGTGGCGACGTCCGGTTGCGGCAATGTGGAAAAATCCACCTGGCCGCCGCCCTTGCGCTTCTTCAGGCCGCCGCCGTGGATCGTGACGAAGCTCGGACAGAAGCCGTTGACGCAGGAATAGTCCTTGTTGCAGTTGCTCTGGTCGATCTCGCGCTTGCGGCCGAATTCGGTTTCCTTCGGCAGCACGGCGACGCAGAACGACTTTTCGCCGCAATCGCCGCAGCCTTCGCAGACCAGCGAGTTGATGAACACGCGCTTCTTCGGATCCTCGATCTTGCCGCGCTTGCGCCGGCGCCGTTTCTCGGTCGCGCAGGTCTGGTCGTAGATCAGGACGGAAGTGCCCGGGACATCGCGCAGGCGCTTTTGCACGGCGTCGATCTCGGCGCGGTCGACGAACTCGACGCCATTCGGAAAGAGCGCGCGGTTCGACCATTTCTCGATGTCGTCGGACATGACGATGATCGTCTGCACGCCTTCGCTGCGCACCTGGTGGGCGATGTCGGGCACGGTCAAGGTGCCGTCGACCGGCTGGCCGCCGGTCATCGCGACCGCGTCGTTGTACAGGATCTTGTAGGTGATGTTGACCTTCGCCGCGATCGCCTGGCGGATCGCCAGCGAACCGGAATGGAAATAGGTGCCGTCGCCGAGATTCTGGAAGACGTGCTTGGTCTCCGTGAACGGCGCCTGACCGCACCAGGTTGCGCCTTCGCCGCCCATCTGCGTGAACGTGTCGGTGCGCCGGTCCATCCACGTGACCATGTAGTGGCAGCCGATGCCGCCGAGCGCGCGCGAGCCCTCCGGCACCGCGGTCGAGGTGTTGTGCGGGCAGCCGGCGCAGTAATGCGCGGCGCGCGGAAAGTTCGCGCGCGGCAAGGTCAGCTCATGTTCCTTGTCCTCGATCCAGCGCATGCGCGTTTCGATGGCATCGCTGGTGAAGAAGCGCGCCAGGCGCTTGGCGATCACGATCGCGATCGTCGCCGGCGTCAGTTCGCCAGTGCTCGGCAGAATCCAGTTGCCATCTTCGTCGTATTTGCCGACGATCGACGGGCGCGTGTGCCGGCCCTGCTCGAACTCGGGCCAGTTGTACATGTGCTCCTTCATCTGCGATTCGATGAACGAGCGTTTCTCCTCGACGACGATGATGTCGTCGAGCCCGCGCGCGAATTCGCGAATGCCGACCGGCTCGAGCGGCCAGGTCATGCCGACTTTGTAGACGCGGATGCCGATGTCGGCCGCCGCTTTCGCATCGATCCCGAGATACTCGAGCGCCTGCAGCACGTCGAGGTAGCTCTTGCCGGTCGTGACGATGCCGAGGCGCGCCTTCGGCGAATCGATGACGACGCGATCGATGCGGTTCGCACGCGCGAACGCGCACGCTGCCCGGACCGCGTAGCGATGCAGGCGCATTTCCTGGTTCAGCGGCGGATCCGGCCAGCGGATATTGAGCCCGCCATCGGGCAACGCGAAGTCGTCCGGCAACACGATGTCGAGTTGATGCGGGTTGACGTAGACGCTGGCCGAGGATTCGACCGTCTCGGCGATCGTCTTGAACCCGACCCAGCGCCCGGTGAAGCGCGACATCGCCCAGCCGAGCAGGCCCATGTCGAGGATGTCCTGCACGCCGGCGGGATTGAGGATCGGCATCATCGCCGAGACGAATTCGAGTTCCGATCCATGCGGCAGCGTCGATGAACGGCACGCATGATCGTCGGCCGCGAGCGCGAGCACGCCGCCATGCTTCGACGTTCCGGCGGCGTTGCCGTGTTTGAACACGTCGCCGCAGCGGTCGACGCCGGGGCCCTTGCCATACCACATCGAGAACACGCCGTCATACTTCGCGCCGGGAAACAGATTCGCCTGCTGAGTGCCCCAGACCATCGTCGCGCCGAGATCTTCGTTCAGGCCCGGCTGGAATTCGATCGCCGAGGCTTTCAGGTGCTTCTTCGCCTTCCACAACTCCAGGTCGAAGCCGCCGAGCGGCGAACCACGGTAGCCCGAGATGAATCCCGCAGTGTTCAGCCCGGCCGCGCGGTCGCGCATCTGCTGCATCAGCGGCAGGCGCACGAGCGCCTGTACGCCGGACAGGTAGATACGGCCTTCTTCGCGCGTGTACTTATGCTCGAGACTGTAGTCGAGGTCGAGCTTGAGGGCAGGGACGGACATGGCGGAATCGCAACCGGAGAAAAGACGGCAATTCTATCATTTGCAGCCGATTCTCTCCCTATTCCGTTCCCCTGTAGGCGGCCGCGCTCAGCCATCCATGGCCTTTGCGGCACTCGAGCATCCTGCTCTCGCGGAGCGCCGAAGTCGAAGGGTCCCGGCACGTCGCTTCGACTTCGCCTGCGGCGCAGGCTACGCTCAGCGCGAACGGCTGGAGAAGTCCGCTATCATCCAGACTGCCACCATTCTGCAAGCAAACGATCGACGATGGAGCAAGGCAAGCGCAGTGACGTATTGATCCTTGGCGGCGGCCTTGCAGGGCTGTCGCTGGCGATCCAGTTGCGGCGCGAAGTCCCCGCAGCGAGCGTGCGCGTGCTCGAGCGCAACCGCCATCCGGTGCCCGAGGCCGCGTTCAAGATCGGCGAATCGACGGTCGAAATCGGTGCGCACTACTTCGACACGGTGCTGGGTTTGAAACAGCACCTCGACGAATGCCAGATCCGCAAGTTCGGCTTCCGCTTCTTCTTCAACGACGGCATCGACGCGGTCGACAGCGTCACCGAGCTTGGCGTAACGCGCGTGTTTGCGACGCCGGCGCATCAGCTCGATCGAGGCATCTTTGAGAATTACCTGGCCAGTCATGCCGCGGAACTCGGGGCCGAGTTTGTCGACGATGCCGTCGTGCGCTCGATCGATCTCGCCGAGGATGGCAGCGATCACGCCGTGCGTTACACGCGCGACGGCGCCGAGTACGTCGCCACCGCGCGCTGGCTCGTCGATGCGAGCGGCCGCGCCGGCCTGCTCAAGCGCAAGCTCGACCTGGCCGAAGCGAACGCTCACGATGCAAATGCAATCTGGTTTCGCATTGCAGACCGCATCGCGATCGACGACTGGTCCGACGATCCGGCGTGGCGCTCGCGCTGCGATCCGGCCGAGCGCTGGCGATCGACGAATCATCTGTGCGGCCCCGGATACTGGACCTGGCTGATTCCGCTCGCGTCCGGATCCCATTCGGTCGGCATAGTCGCTGACGCGGCGCTGCATCCGCTCGAGACGATCAACAGCTTCGACAAGGCGATGGACTGGTTCGCGCAGCACCAGCCGCGCCTGTACCGCGAGCTCGATGCGCGCCGCGACAAGTTGCAGGACTTCGCCTTCCTGCGCCACTTCTCGCACGGCTGCAAGCAGGTGTTCTCGGCGCAGCGCTGGGCGCTGACCGGCGACGCTGGCCTGTTCCTCGATCCGTTCTATTCACCCGGCAGCGACTTCATAGCGATCAGCAACACCTATATCACCAACCTCGTCGGCCGCGACCTGCGCGGCGCGCGCATCGCACGCGAAGCACGCTTCTATGAACAATTATACTTTTCCTTCTATCGCAACACGCTGTCGCTGTACGAAGGCCAGTACCCGATGTTCGGCCACGCGCAGCTGATGCCGCTGAAGGTGATCTGGGATTACGCCTACTATTGGGGCGTGCTGTGCCAGTTCTTCTTCCAGCGCCGCCTGACCGACAGCGCGCTGTTCCTGCGCCTGAGCACGCCGCTGCAGGCATGCGAGGTACTCAATCGCGAAATGCAGCTGCTGCTGCGCCGTGCGGCTGGCACGGCGATCGGCAACAACCCGGCGAACATGATGGATCAGCAGCGCCTGCCGTGGTTCCGGGAATTGAACCGGGGCCTGACCGATTGTCTCGACGAGTTCGCGCTCGAGCAGCGGATCCGCGACAACGCGCAGATGTTGCACTCACTGGCCGGCGAAATGCTGGCGCGTGTGCAGGCGATCAATTCGGTCGCGCTCGACGACCTTCCAATCCTCGCTGGTCTCGGCACGCAGATCACATCGAATCTTCTGCGCGAAGCGGCGTAGCGCAAAGAGCCCGGCACCCCCGGCTTTTGTCCCCCTCTCCCGCCGGCGGGAGAGGCGATCGCGATCGTTGGGAGCGCTCTGTCTGTCTAGTCCGCGCCTGATGCTTCTAGGAATCCGCGGACTGCGGCTTTGCCCGAAACGGAAACGCCTGCTGCGGCAGGAAGCCATCCGGCATGTAATCCCCGACCACGCCGTACTTCGCCGGGAACGGCTTGTCCTTTGGCACCTTGACCGCCGTCCCGAACAGGTAATCGAGGAATGCATAGTGCGCGGCGTAGTTGCGGTCGATCGCCTCGGTGTCGCTTGAGTGGTGCCAGTGGTGGAAGTCCGGCGTCACGATCAGGTATTTCAGCGGACCCCACGGCAGATGCACGTTGGCGTGATTGAACACGGCCTGGAAGCCGACGATGATGATGTAGGCGTTCATGACGCCCTCGCCGAAACCGAGCACGAACAGCGGCGCGAGCACGAGCACGCGCGTGACGACGAGTTCGAGGATGTGCTGGCGCGAACCGGCCAGCCAGTCCATCGTCTTGGCGCTGTGGTGCACCGAGTGGAATTTCCACAGGTAAGGCACTTCGTGGTACGCGCGATGCGTCCAGTACTGGGCGAGATCCGCAGCGAGTATACAAAGCAGCAACTGCCAGACGAACGGGATCGCGCGCACCGTCTGCTGGAAATCGCCGCGCACCATCCAGCCGAACGCGTGATTCAACGTGAAGTTCACGGTCAGCAGGATCAGACCAACCAGGAAGTGGTTGACCGCGAAATGCTTCAAGTCGGTCTGCCACTCTGGCCGGAACACGGCCTGGTTGCGGTACAGCGGGAACAGCTTTTCGATGACGACGAACAACACGGTCGAGCCGAGCAGGTCGAGGATGAACCAGTCCAGGCCGATGTATGGCGTGTCGTCCGGGAAGTTGCCGACCGGAACGCGCGAGCCGCCGAGCGCGACGGCGAGTACGACGAATGCAAACGCGAGCGCATTCAGACTGCGCCGGTTGTTGATGATGATGCTGGCCAGCGACAGGCCGCCGGCAACGAGGAGCGCCACGAACATCGCCTGGCGCAGCACGTCGACCGAATACTGATGGCGCAGCTCGGGCGTCGTCAGGTACTCGGGAAAATGAAATGCAATGACGCCGAGCAGGCACAGGAAACCGAGCGAAAGCGCCAGCACGGTTGCGATGATGCCCTGGCCGAAGCGCATCGGGCCGCTGCGC
>DASSGP010000210.1:0-2663 GCA_035693405.1 Rudaea sp.
CTGCATTCGGCCAAGGGCCTGGAGTTTCGCTTCGTCTACCTGACCGGCGTCGAGGACGGCACGCTGCCGCACGCCTCATCGATCGAGGAAGGCCGGGTCGAGGAAGAGCGCCGGCTGCTCTACGTCGGGATCACGCGCGCCAAGGAACGCCTGTGTCTGAGCTATGCCGCGCGCTCGCGCCGTTATGGCGAGATGCAGTCGAACGAACCAAGCCGCTTTCTCGCCGAGTTGCCGCCGTCTGACCTGCACTGGGACGGCCGCGATGCCGAACAGGACGCCGAGGCGAAGCAGGAGCTGGCGTCCTCGCATATCGCGCGGCTCGCCGACCTGTTGGCAGACTGATTCTATAAAACGACGAATAATCAATACATTACTGATGTATCGTAGCTATTGCATTAACTACGAGATGTAACTATACTGTTTTCACAGATTTCCAGTACAAAGATTGCCCCGAGAATACAGCAACCAAACGAAGAAGAAAGATCCCCTCCAGCGATAGCTGGAACTCTGCCGGACGGCCGCGAGCCGTCCGTTTTTTTGCAAGCGCGATTTGCCCGCGTCGCTGGGAATCTTGCCAACCCTGCGGCCCGTCACTAGAGTGACCGTCCCGCTCGCTTATCCACTCCCGGAATCCCCATGTATAGCCTGCCTACTCGTTTTGCGTTCGTCGTCGCGCTGGCTGCGGCTGCCGTTGGTTGCAATCAGCAGGCCGCTGCTCCAACCGCTGTCGCGCCCGCTGCCGCCCCCGCGCCGGCGCCGGTCGCCGCTGCACCGGATGGCGCGGTGCTCGCGTCGGTAAAGGCCTTGCGCGCGAACAATGTCGCCGGCTTGCTCGAAAATGCGCTGCCGGCAGCCGAAGTGGCCAAGATGAAAGCCGACTGGACCAAGGAGATCAACAAGGATCCGGTCAGTGAAGAGGATCGGCACAAGTTTGCCGAGCAGATGAGCAAGCTGACGGCGCCGGGCGCCGAGGACAAGCTGTTCGCCGAACTCGAACCGCAGCTCAAGCAGTTCGAGCAGCAGAGCGCGCAGCAGATGCCGATGATGATCGCGATGGGTCAGGGCTTCATCCAGAGCGCGATCCAGCAGAGCAAGGATCTCAACGACCAGCAGAAGCAGCAGACGACGGCTCTGATCGATGCCACCGCGAAATGGGCCCAGACCGCCAAGTTCACCGATGCCGCGCTGGCCAAGCAGGCAATCGGCGTGATCTGCAAGACGGCGCGAGACCTCAATCTCAAGACCTTGGACGAAGCGCGCGCGCTGAACTATGACCAGGCCATGCAGAAGGCCGGCATTGCGCTTGGCGGCTTCAAGCAGGTGGTCGCCCTGTACGGATTGTCGATGGACAAGGCGCTCGATTCGGTAAAGGTCGAAACCGTATCGGCGAACGGCGACGCGGCAAAGGTCAAGGTGACGTACACCGCGTTCGACCAGCCGTTCACTACCGAGAGCGACCTGGTGAAAGTCGACGGCAAGTGGTACAGCAAGCAGGCGATTGCGCAGTGGGCCAAGGCTCAGGAAAAGGATCAGGAAATGGCGAAGGCCGCCACGCCGGCCGGCGCGAGCGATCCGGCAGCCGCAAAGTAATTGCCCCGTAGCAGACGGCGAAGCGCCGCCTGACAGGCAGCGCTTCCGAACGCTTCGGCACCCAACCCGGAGCCCCATACGCGCCTGCCGTACAATCGCGTCATGGATCAGCCCTTGGAATCCACTCCGACGAGCCCCGCGCCGACCCTTGCGCCACTGTGGCTGCGCGCGCTCGGCTTTTTGATCGAGCCGTGGATCCGCATCCGCCGCGAGCCGGCCGAGCCGCGCAGCCAGTACGACCTGGCGCTGCCGGTGTGCTATGTCACCGAGCGCTACGGTTTGTCGGACACGCTGATCCTCGAGCAGGCTTGCCGCGAGGCCGGATTGCCCGAGCCGCTGCGCCCGTTCACGTTCGGCGGATTGAACAAGCAGCGCGCGATGTTTGCCCTGTCGCGGCGCGACGGCTGGTTTTTTCGCAAACCGCGCTCGCGCAACCATTCGGAAACACTGGCGTTGCTGCTCGAGGCCGTGCGCGCGAATCCGGAACTCGATGTCCAACTGATTCCGGTGTCGATCCTCGTCGGACGCGCGCCGGATCGGCAGACCGGCTGGTTCCGCGTGCTGTTCTCGGAAAACTGGGTCGTCGTCGGCCGCTTCCGCCGCCTGCTCTCGATCCTCTTGAACGGCCGCGGCACGATCATCCAGTTCGCCGCGCCGGTTTCGCTGCGCCAGTTTCTCAGCGACACGCAGAATGCGCCGAATGCGCTGCGCAAACTTTCGCGCGTGCTGCGCGTGCACTTCCGCCGCGTCCGTGCCGCGGTCATCGGGCCGGACCTGTCACACCGGCGCACGCTGATCAACACGGTGCTCGACGCCGAACCAGTGCGCAACGCGATTGCCGCCAGCGCAAGCAAGGAGAACATCACAGCCGATCAGGCGCGCGCGCGCGCGCAGAAATTCGCCTGGGAAATCGCCGCCGATCTGTCGCATAGCGTCGTGCGTTCGATCTCGTTCCTGCTGACCGGATTCTGGAACAAGATCTACGACGGCGTGCAGATGCATCATTTCGACAAGCTGCGCGCGATCGCGCCCGGCCACGAAATCATCTACGTGCCGTGTCATCGCAGCCACAT
>DASSGP010000211.1:0-3176 GCA_035693405.1 Rudaea sp.
GCGAATGCGCAGAATGAAGGGCGTCGCTACCAGGTCCACTTGACGCGCAGTTCGACTCGACGCGGATCGCCGAGCCGGTATCCGGATCGGCCTGCGATCCGCTGGATGCGCTCTACGTATTGTGCGTCGAGCGTATTTGCCGCGATCAACGCAATGTCGCGATTCGCGGATCGATATCCGACTCGCAACCCGAGCACATCGTAAGGCGGCAGGTGTCCGGCCAGTTGGCCGGAGATGTCGTACTGCGCTCCGGCGGCGCGGTAGGCGTCCAGTGCACCGTACCAGCCTTGCGCGAGCCCGTACCGAACACCAAATGTGCCTGTTTGCGGGGGCGCTTCCGACGTGGGATCCCGATAGCGATAGTCGAAAGAGCTGAAGCGCGAACTGAGCGCGCCGATGCCTGCGCGCAATCGCCAGTAATCCGACAGATCGGCAGTGAGCTCGAATTCGAGACCGCGATCGCGCACGCGCCCCGGAGTCAAATTGCCCGTGCCAAATGCGTTGAAGTACGTGAAACGGTCGTGGATTTCGCTGTCGAAAGCCGAGAGCGCCGAGTGCAGCGAGCCACCGAGCCATTGCGCGCGCCAGGCGAATTCGATGTTCCGGCTGCGCTCCGGAACGTACCCGCCTTCGGCGCTGACCAATCCTCCACTGCGATACCCGGTGCCATAGCTCACCGTTAGTGCGTGATCGGTCCAGGGACGCCATTCGAGGACCGCCAACGGAATCGGTACGTGATACGTGAAGTCGCTTTGCCCAGGGTAACCTGCCATCTGCTCGTACACCCAGCGTGCACCCAGGCCGGCGTTCCAGTCGCTGCCCCAGGAGTGCTCGATCCAGATCGAAGCGCTGTTCGTCGCGGTAGTCAGGTGGCTCCTGCCAGGCGGACCGCCGCTGAACGGTGTAAAGAACGAAGTCGCAAAGTCGCCATGCTCCAGCCCGGCCACGATCGTCCAGTCCTGGGCCGGATGGTCGCTGGCCGTCAGCCCCATTCGGCGCCGGATTTCCTGGTCCGTCCAGTGCAAGTGTTCCGGCAATTGCGTCGCGTCTCGATAAATCGTCGTGACCGAGGCGTGTGCATCGATGGCCCATTGGTCGGGCTCTTCATAGCGCACGAACCCGGCCGCCCCGCGTGCGTGCGTCCGCGCAACGACGGGACGGAGCGCGTAGCTGTCGCGATCGTATGGATCGAAACTTGCCGGCCCAGGCTGGCCGGTATCCGCTATCGGAGGAAAGACCGCGCGATCACTGCTGTCGCCGGATAGCGCGAGCGCCGCGAGTCCCGCACTGAGTCCCGCCGGGGACTGCGGCGCGTAGCTCAACTTGACGCGGAGAAAATCGTTTCGGCGTTCTTCGACGTCCGCCTCAGGCACGCCGAGTTGCCGGACGAACCCGGGAAGCTGGTGCGCATCCAGCGCGAACGTCGCGCCCAGACCGGATGTGCCGAGCGGGCCGGACCAGGAAATCGCCGCGTTCCGGGCGCCGAGATTTCCAACCCCGAGCGTGGTGCTCATTATCGGCTCGACGGCAGGCGTGGCCGTCGCGAGCGATATGACGCCCGCCTGCGACGCATCGCCGTATTCGAACGTGCGCGGTCCGCGCGCCAGGTTCAATTTGATCACGTCATCAAGCGGCACGAGTTCGTCGTCGAGCAGACGCGTGCCGAGATCGATGCCGTCGAACGTGACCGTCAGCGCAGGGAAATAGTCGGTGTCACGTTCGATGCCGCGAATCGCCAGCGACTGCCCGGACCCGTAAACGTTGGGGGCATACCAGCTGATCTGGTTGAAACCGAGCAGTGGCGCGGAGTCGAGCCAGCGCTGATCGATCGCGGTAAATGCCGTTGCGCGCTCGACGAGAGGCGTCGCGACCGGATTTTCCGGTCTAGGCGGATCCGTTACAGGCTCGCCTTCGATGTTGAGCGCAGACAGCTTCATCATCGCGGTTGGATTCGCAGCGACGACTTCGACCGTCCCCTCGTCGAGCCGGCGCCAGTCCAGTCCATTCGCCTTCACGAGTTGATCCAGGACCTGATCGAGCGTCGATTGCTGCCCGGGTGGCGCGCAAGCTACCGATGTTTGCAGTCCAGTCGTATCCACGATTCGCACATGAAATGCTCGCGCGATCGGCTCGATGCAATCAAGGAGCGGCCTCGACACTGGCTTCGGAAGATCGGCAGAACCAGCCAGCGCCAGCGAAGTCGCATGCATGACAACCGCGATCGACGACCATGCCAGGAGCGCGAGGCGCGCCATCAGTCCTGGACCAGATAGAGCACACCCGCTATGTGCCGAACTGTCAGTCCATTGGTCGTTGCGAGCGCGCGCAGCGCCGCGTCGGGCTGGTCGACCGGAAACGTTGCCGTGATCGGCGTGGCCGCGTGCTTCGTTGCGCGGACCACAACGTGCTCCGGCAAGTAGCGAGCGATCTCGGCAACGACTTGCTCCAGTGGTACGTGGTCGAAGCTCAGCACGCCGCGCGTCCAGCCGTAGCTCGTAGCCGACAGTGGCTCACTGCGAATCGTCCCGGTCCGCCGATCGATGAGTGCGCGCTGGCCAGCCTGGATCAGCGTCGGTGCGGAATGTTCGTTCGCGCTAACCGCAACGACACCTTCTGTAACGCCTACTTCCACTTCGGATGCATGTCGCGTCACGACGAAGCGCGTGCCGACGGCGCGGGCTTCGATGCCTGCACAATGCACGCGGAACGGATGTGCGGAATCTTTGGCGACTTCGACCGCCAAAGCGCCCCGCAGCAATTCGATATCGCGCCTATCGGGCGTGATTGACAGCGCTACCGCCGTGTCGGTATCCAGTTGCAGGGTCGATCCGTCCGACAGGCGCTCGACGCGCAGCGCACCGGCAGTGGTGTGTGCATCGCTGCTCAAGTCCTGCCAGGCATGCGGTGACCACATCACTGCAACCAGCAGCAGGATCGGCCCCAGCGCCGCTGCCACCCGGATCGGCCAACGACGGGCGGCGCGCTTGTCGATCTCGGCATACGGCCGTGTCTGCTGCAGCGCGTAGCCGGCAGCGGCAACCTCGGCGTAGGCCAGCCGGTGGCGCAGATCCTGCGCCAGCCAGTCATCGAGCCGCTGCTCATCCTGCGGCGAAAGACGCCCGATCATCACTTGCGCGTGCCAGCGTGCCGCCATGTCGTTGATGGTTCGCATGTCC
>DASSGP010000212.1:0-12645 GCA_035693405.1 Rudaea sp.
CCGGCCGAGGTCGACATACTCCCAGCCCTGGTGGCCGAACCAGAAGTTGTACTTCAAGCCGAGCTTCTGCATGACCGCCGCCCATTGTCCGGCGAACGCGCCGACGACGATGATCAGCAGGCAGACGAACAGGAAGTTCACGCCGAGGCGCTGGAATTTCGGTTCGTGTCCGGAAACGGCCGGGCCGATGTACAGGCCGGTCGCGAGCCACGCGGTCGCGATCCAGAGCACGGCGAGCTCGGTATGCCATGAGCGCGTCAGCGAATACGGAAGGATCTGCGAGATGTCGAGGCCATACAGATGCTGGCCTTCGACCTGGTAGTGCGCTGTCACGGCACCGAGCAGGATCTGTGTTAGCAGCAGCGCCAGCACGACCCAGAAATATTTCGCGGTCGCGCGCATCGACGGCGTGGCGACGATGCTGCGCAGCGGATCCGTCGCCGGTGGAACCAGATGCGGCTCCTGGCGCTGCCAGCCGGCGTAGTGCCAGCCGAGCAGGCCGATGCCGGCGATCATGAAGACGATGCTGAACACCGACCACAGAAACGTGCTCGGCGGCGGCGTGTTGCCCACGAGCGGTTCGTACGGCCAGTTGTTCGTGTAGGTGACGTTTGCGCCGGGACGTTCGGTCACCGCCGCCCACGAGGTCCAGAAGAAGAAACGCGCCATCGCTTCGCGATGCTCGGGCGTATCGACCGCGTTGTTGCGCATCGCATAGGTCTCACGCAGCGATTGCGTCGCCGTGTCGTCCCCGAACACGCTCGCGTAGTGCGCCGTGATCGTCGCGATCGCGGCGGCGCGATCGGCCGAGACGGTCAGTGTGTTGGTCGCTGCGTCGAATGTGTTCTTGCGCAGTTCGATGCGCAGGCGGACTTTCAGCGCTTCCTGCGCCGTTTCATCGAGTTGCGCGAAGGCGACCTGGTGCTCGCGCTGCGCCCACAGGTCGAGCAGCGCGGTCGACTCGCGGTGCAGCCAGTCCGCGCTCCAGTCCGGTGCGACCAGCGCGCCGTGGCCCCAGACGGTGCCCATCTGCTGCCCGCCGATCGATTGCCAGACGATGCGGCCCTGTTCGATTGTCTCGCGCGTGAACAAGGTTTGACCATCGGCGCTGACGACACGCTCGGGCATCGGTGGCTCGGCACGATGGATCTCGCCGCCCATCCACGCCAGCACCGCGAACGTCGCGGCCAGCAATGTGACGAGGGCGACCCAGAGACGACGACTGGTGGACATGACGCTCTCCTGTATCGATCGGTTTGGCGCGATCGTAGGAGTGCGGCCAGTTTTTCGCCCTGACTTGGGTCAAGTGTTCGCAGCATTTAGCCGCGTGGGGACGCTCAGCTGCCAACCGCCGAAGGCCGTGTCGATACCTCGTCCGCTCAAGGCATCGACCGTCACAGGGGGAGCTGTAGGATGCGGTGAACGCAGTGAACCGCATCTTCGCGATCGATGCGGTTCGCCGTTGGCTCACCGCATCCTACGCGACCATCACGGCTTGACCATCACCTTGATCGATTCGCGTTCGTTCATGGCCCGATAGCCGTCGGGCACCCCATCGAGGCCGACGACGCGGTCGAACACGCGGCCAGGCTCGATGCGGCCGGAAAGAGCTGTAGGATGCGGTGAACGCAGTGAACCGCATCTTCGCGATCGATGCGGTTCGCCGTTGGCTCACCGCATCCTACGCGATCATCACGGCTTCACCATCACCTTGATCGATTCGCGTTCGTTCATGGCCTGGTAACCATCGGGCACGCCGTCGAGGCCGACGACGCGGTCGAACACGCGCCCGGGCTCGATGCGGCCGGAAAGCACGTCCGGCAGGAGTTCGGCGATGTACGCACGCACCGGAGCGGGACCGCCGTCAATCGTGATGTTGCGGAAGAATGACTGCTGCGAGGCGGGCATCGTTGCGTCCTGCGGCACGCCGACGCGGCCGACCGCACCGCCCGGGCGAGTGATCCCGATCGCCGTCTGCATCGCCTGCGCAAGGCCGACGCACTCGAGCGCGCTATTCACGCCGTGACCACCGGTGAGTTCGAGCACGCGCTCGACCGCCTCGGCGCCGCGCTCGCTCACGACATCGGTCGCGCCGAATTCGCGCGCGAGCGCGATCCGGTCCGGATGCCGGCCGAGCATGATGATCTGCTCGGCGCCGAGGCGCTTTGCGGCGATCACGCCACACAAGCCAACGGCGCCGTCGCCGACGACGGCGACCGACTTTCCGGGCCCGACTTTCGCAGCCACGGCAGCGTGATGGCCCGTGCCCATCACGTCCGACAGCGTCAGCAACGATGCGACCAGTGCATGGTCGGGGCCCACCGGCAGCGCGAACAGCGTTCCGTCCGCCAGCGGGATGCGTACGGCTTCGGCTTGCGCTCCGGCGACCTGCGCCGTGCCGAAAAATCCGCCATGGACGCATGAAGTCTGCAGCCCTTCATTGCAGAAGTCGCAGGTGCCGTCCGAATAGGCGAACGGCATGATGACGAAATCGCCGACCTTCAGCTTGCGCACGCCGGCGCCCACGGCCTCGACGACGCCGATCGCCTCATGACCCATTACGCGGCCGGCCTCGCTGCGCTCCATCGCCTCGTAGGGCCACAGGTCGCTGCCGCAGATGCACGCGCGCGTGACGCGCACGACGGCATCGGTCGCGTTGACGATCGTGGCATCGGGAACATTCTGGATGCGCACATCGTGGGCGCCGAACATGACGGTTGCGCGCATGGTGATTTACCTCCGGCTTAGCTTTAGCCCTCCCCTTCAAGGGGAGGGTTGGGCGGGGATGGTGTTGCTCCTTCGCGCCATTTTTTCTGAACCGCGCTTTTCCCGGGACCCGGTTTCACGGTGGCGAGGTCATGATTATCGCCTCGTTTCCGCTTCAACGTCCGACCAGCTTTTGCAGGTGCTCCGGATAACGGGCTCCTTGCAGCGTGACCTTGGACACGGTGCTTTCGATCCTCCGCAAATCGTCGGCAGTCAGCTCGACGTTCGCCGCGCCGAGGTTCTCCTCGAGCCGGTGCAGCTTCGTCGTGCCCGGGATCGGTGCGATCCACGGCTTCTGCGCAAGCAGCCAGGCAATCGCGATCTGGGCAGGCGTCGCCTTTTTCTGCGTCGCGATATCTCGCAGCAGATCGACGAGGTCCTGGTTCGCCTTGCGCGCTTCGGCGGAGAAGCGCGGAAGGGTGTTGCGCATGTCCTGGCTGGCGAATGTCGTGTTGTCGTCAATCGCGCCAGTCAGAAAACCTCGTCCGAGCGGGCTGAACGGCACGAAGCCGATGCCGAGTTCCTCGAGCGTCGGCAGCATCTCGTTCTCCGGTTCGCGCCACCACAGCGAGTATTCGCTCTGCAGCGCGGTGACCGGCTGCACGGCGTGGGCGCGCCGGATCGTCTGCACGCCTGCCTCCGACAGGCCGAAGTGTTTTACCTTGCCTTGCGCAATCAGGTCCTTCACGGCGCCCGCGACGTCCTCGATCGGTACGTTCTGATCGACCCGATGCTGATAGAACAGATCAATGACGTCGGTCCGCAGGCGCTTGAGCGAGGCTTCTGCAACCTGTTTGATGTGCTCCGGCCGACTGTTCAAGCCTTGCAGCTTGCCCGTGGCCGGATCGGGGCCGAAACCGAACTTCGTTGCGATCACGACCTGTTCCCGGACAGGAGCAAGGGCCTCGCCGACGAGTTCCTCGTTCACGAATGGACCGTACACCTCGGCGGTGTCGAAGAACGTGACGCCACGTTCCACAGCCGAGCGGATCAGCGCGATCATCTCGTTGCGATCGGCGGCCGGACCATAACCGGAACTCATGCCCATGCAGCCCAGGCCGATGGCGGAGACCTCCAGGTTGTTTCCAAGTCTGCGTTTCTTCATGCTGTCTCTCCGAAGGTCTTTCTCAGGCTGCCTTCGAGCTGGCCTCCTGTTCGCGTCATGCGTGAAGCATCACTGATGCAGGATGTTGCGTGCCAGGTCGAGCAGCGCCGCGCGGTCGAGCAGTTCGACATCGCGTCCGTCGACGCGGATCAGTTTCTGGTCCTGCAGCCGGCGCAGCACGCGGCTTACGGTTTCGGAGGCAAGGCGCAGGTAGTTCGCGATGTCGCCGCGGGACATTTCCAGGCGAAATGCCTTCGCCGAAAAACCGCGTGCGGCAAACCGATCGGCGAGTCCCAGCAGGAATGCGGCGAGGCGTTCGTCCGCGGAATAATCGCCGGCCAGCAGGCTGGCCTTGCCGATGTCCGCGCTGAGCAGGCGGAACAGCTGCTGCTGCACGTCGGGCATCTTCACGGCCAGCGTCGCCAGCGCCGGAAACGAAAAACGACAGACGAACACCGTGTCGAGTGCGACCGCATCGCATGGATATTTGGCCGGGTGGATCGCGTTCAAGCCGATCATCTCGCCGGGCAGGTGGAAGCCGAGCACCTGCTCGCGGCCGTCATCGTCGAGCTGGCGCGTCTTCACCACGCCGCCGCGCACGGCGAAGATCGCGGCGAAAGGTTCGCCGTTGCGAAACACGAGATCGCCGGCACGATACGGGCCGATGTGCTCGACGAGCATGTGCAACTCGCGCAACGCGGTCTTGTCCACGCCGGCCGGCAGGCAGACCGAGCCGAACGCGCAGGTCGAGCAGAAACGCAGATCGTCGCCGTCGTCGGCGATAGGACTTTGCGCCGGCCTGACGCCAGCATGCACCGGGTCTTTCATCCCATCGCGCTCCGCCCGCGGCGAAGTGCGGGCTACAGGGCCTTCGAGTAACGCGTGCCGGCGGCCTCGCTGCGGGCGAGGTGGGCGTCGAAGCACATGGCGATGATACGGAGCAGGAAGCGTCCGCGCGAGGTCACGCGCAGGCAATTGACGCCGACCTCGATCAATCCATCGCGTTCTATGTCGCGCAGCCGCGCCAGCTCGTCGGCGAAATACTCGTTGAAATCAAGCTGGTGGCGCCTTTCGAACGCTGCAATATCGAGGAAGCCGTGACACATCAGTTGCTGAATCGCATCGGCGCGGATGAAGTCGTCGTCATCGAGCGTCAGGCCACGCACGACCGCCAGGCGGCCGGCGTCCAGAGCGGCGTAGTAGGCCGGCAGGTCGCGCGCGTTCTGGCTGAACGTGGCGCCGACATGCGAGATCGAGCTCATGCCCAGGCCGATCAGATCGCAGTCGCCGTGCGTGGAGTAGCCCTGGAAATTGCGTTGCAGCGTGCCGGCGTCCTGCGCTTGCGCGAGATCGTCGCTCGGGCGTGCGAAGTGGTCCATGCCGATATAGCGATAACCTGCCGCCGTGAGTTTCTCGACGCTCAAGCCGAGCAGCATCAGGCGCGTCGCCGCATCCGGCAGATCGGCCGCGACGATCTGCCGCTGTGCCTTGAAGCGCTCCGGCAGGTGCGCGTAGGCATAGCAGGCGATGCGGTCGGAACCGAGCGCAATGACCTGGTCGAGCGTGCGCGCGAATTTCTCTGGCGTCTGCTTCGGCAGCCCGTAGATCAGGTCGACGCTGGTCGAGCGGAAGCCGCACTCGCGCGCGGTGTCGAGCACGGCGCGTGTCTGCTCGACGCTCTGGATGCGGTTGACGGCTTTCTGCACTTCCGGATCGAAGTCCTGGATGCCGACCGAGATGCGGTTGAAGCCGTGGCGCGCGAGCATGCGCACGTATTCCGGATCGCACTGGCGCGGATCGATCTCGATGCCGAATTCGCGCTCCGGCGACCGGTCGAACGAAAAATTCTTCGCCAGCGAGTCGAGCAGGTCGGCCATGCGCCGTTCGTCGAGGAAATTCGGCGTGCCGCCACCGAAGTGCAGCTGCGCCAGCGTGCGGTCGCGGTCGAACAGCGGTGCGATCAATTCGATTTCGCGATACAACCGGTCGAGATAGACGTCGGCCTTGCTCGTGTCGCGCGTAATCACGCGCGTGCAGCCGCAGTAGAAGCACGGACTGAGGCAGAACGGCACGTGCACGTAGACCGACAGGCGGCGCGGAATCGGATCTTCGTTCGAGGCGCGGATTGCCGCGCGCAACTCGGATTCGCCGAAGCCGCCATGGAATTGCGGCGCGGCCGGGTACGATGTGTAGCGCGGACCGGCGACGTCGTAGCGCGCGATCAATGCCGGATCGAACTGCGCGTTGGACTGGGACAGGGCGGTTTTCATGTGCCGATGCTGACCCAGCTTCGGCGGCGCTGCCCTGACGCAGATCAATTAATTGTTTGGTCGTAGGGTGGGCTTTGGCCCACCGCTCTTCGGGTTGCGCCAAAAAGAAACGGTGGGCCAAGGCCCACCCTACAAAGAAAACGGTGGGCCAAGGCCCACCCTACGCCATGGGCAGGTGGCGACGGTAGTTTTCCGCCATGCCGCCGCCGAAACAGCAGAACACGACCCTTTCGGGGAGCGCGTGCGCGCGCGTGAACGCGTCGACTTCGCGCAAGGCGACGATCGCCGCGGCTTCGTGGGGATAACCGTAAACGCCGCAGCTGATGGCCGGGAAGGCGATGCTTGCGGCGGCGTGGTTCTGCGCGAGCAGCAGCGATTGCCAGTAACAGCTGGCCAGCAGTTCCGGTTCGCCGTGCGTGCCGCCACGCCAGACCGGACCGACCGTGTGGATCACGAGCTTCGCCGGCAGGTGGAACCCGGGCGTGACACGCGCTTGGCCGGTCGGGCAGCGCAGGCCCGGACGCACTTCGGGAATTCCGCGGCACGCTGCGAGCAATTCCGGCCCCGCGGCGCGATGGATTGCCCCATCGACACCGCCTCCACCGAGCAACGTCTCGTTCGCCGCATTGACGATTGCGTCGACCTGCAGCGTCGTGATGTCGGCTTCGATGACTTCGAATCGGGGCATTGCTGGCCTCCAGCGCCGTAATCCTACGCACGCCATGTCAACTCGCCGTGATGCTACTTCCGCGCGGGCTTTCCAGCTTGCGCCTTCTGCGCGACCTTGAGCAGTTCTTCGCAGCGGCTGTCCGCTGTGCCGAGACTCGTCGAGGTCAGCGGCAGCAGCGCGGCGGCCGGCGCGGCGACGACCGCCAGGCCTATGGCGCCGGCCGCGCGCGCGAGCAAGGCACCCTTTTCGACGCCGACGTCGATATTCCTGAAGGGGCCCTTCACGTCGATCGGCGAGCGCAGCGACAACACACGCACGCCTTTGCTGTGCGGATGCACGACCAGGTCGATGCGCTCGTTGGCCATATCGATCTTGCCGGTGACCTCGATCAGGGCCGTGTCCGTGTCGATGACGAACGAGCGCGAATCGAACACGCCGCTGCTGGCGACCAGATCCGCCGCGGCGCAATCGATATTGACCTGCTTGTCGCCGAACAACTTCGTGACGACGATGTTCGGCAGGTTCAGGCCGAGCGTTTCGAGCAATCCCTTGCTGATCGTGCCGCCGCCGAGGCGCAGCTTCAGACCGCCATTGGATGCGCCGAGCAGGGCCGCGACCGAATCTCCGGTCGCGGTCAACTTCGCCTCGCCGTCGGCGCGTCCCAGCGTCACCTGGCCCGGGTTGGCCGGAAACAGATGGTTGAGTTGCATGTCGCGCGCCGTGAGTTCGAGCGTCGCCTTGATCGGCGCGCTGCGGCCATCCATGCGCAGGATCGCGTCGACGTCGCCATGCGCATAGCGGAACTTCAGCGGCTCCAGCAGCATCACGGCGTTGTCCATGACGATGCGCGTGTCGACCTTGTGGATCGGCAATTCGGAATCACGGAATACGTGATCGCCGGTAAAACGCACATCGGCATCCATTGCCTGCCAGCGCTCCGGACGAAACGGCACGACCGGCAGCAGCTTGACGCCAGCATTATCTTTGCCTGCCGCGCCCGGATTTGCTCCGATCAGCGGCGCAAGATCGCGGAACTGCAGCTCATCGGACTCGATCTTGCCGGACAGCAACGGACGCGGTGTCCGGCTTTCGTATTCCAGGTTTCCGCTGACATCGCTGTCGCCGATGCGCGCAGTGAAGTCCTCGTAGCGCAGCTTTTTTTGGCCGCGCTTGAAGCGGCCGACCAGGCGGCCTTCCATCGCGTACTTCGGCGAGTTCGGCATCGTGAGGCGGGCGATATTGTAGAGCTGCGACAGGTTGCTGCCGGACACCCACAAGTGCAGGTCGAGCGAATCCAGGTCGAGCGGCTCGGTCAGCGTTCCCACGAACGCGATCCGGGTGTCGCCGATGCTGACATCGGCCTGCAGCGGGAACGGTTGATCCGGGTTTCTCAGGAAGAACACGCCGCCGACCTTGCCGGTGCCTTTGAAGGCTTCCTTCGCGTAGGTGCCTTCGGCACTCCACGAAAATGCATAGTGTTGCGGCGATTTGCCGCGCTGCTTGCGCGCCTCGATGCGCTTGGCGACGCGCTGTTCGAGCCGCTGCGTGCCTTTGGCGCCGATCTGCTTCGCGATTTCTTCGCGCGACTGCCCGATCTGCTGGGTCACCAGATCGTCGAACGCGATCGACTGGCCGAGCGCCTCGATCTTGCCTTTGACATCGATCGCCTTGTCCTGATCGACAAACGTGAAGCTGCCTTCGTCCAGTGCGATACGCCCGATGTCAAACGACCAGAGTGACGCTGTGCCGTCGTCGTTGAATGTCCAGTTGTCGCGGCCGTCGGTTCGACGTTCGAGATTTGCGTTCGGCGCAACGAAGCGCATGCGTTCGATGAATACGCTGCGCGTCAGCAGCGGCAGGATCGCCAGATCGAACTCGACGCGCTCTGCCGTCCCGAATTCATGCGCCTTGCCCCAGTCCACGTTGCCCACGCTGACTTTCTCGGCGGTGACGTGCGGCGTCGGCACCCAGCTGCGCCAGCCGTCGAGTTCGGAATCGCGGCGCCATTCCAGCCCGAGGTTGCCGTCGACCGCGAGCGGTCGTCCGATCGCCTGCGACACCGTCGCAACGGCCCACGGCTTGGCGCGGTTCCAGTCGAACGTCGCCACGACCACGACCACGACGACGACCAGCGCAATGATTGCGCCGACGATGCCGAGCAGCAGCTTGCCGTGGCGTTTCACGTGGCAGGTTTCTCGCGTCGATGGCTAGGCCTACTTTTACCGACCGGATGTGGACAGACAGCTGAACGACTGGCGGCCTCTACCGCAACAGCGAGTCCCCGGTCCACCCGGCGTTCAGGCGGGCCCGGCGCCATATCGCGATCCTGTCACCCAGACTGAAAGCGCGTGGCGCCCGGATGCGATGGAGTGAGTCGACGGCGCCCGCGTATACTTGCCGGAGTCATCAGAGGGGCAGTCCGATGCCCAAATTTTTGCAGCGTGCGCCATCGTGCGCTCCCGGCAGGTCATTCCTGCCGCTTTATCGCGTTGTCGCTGCTTTCCGTTTCGGCTTCGAGTAGCCGAGAGTGATCAGCCGGACTGCCCGTCGCGCGCTGGCGCTGCTGTTGGCGACGTTCTGCGCGAATGCGTTTGCAGTTCCGCCGTACGGTGGAACGATCTTCATCGACCCGAACATTATCTCGGACGAGACGCCAACGACATACATCGCAACTTCGTACAAGGGACAAGGCATCCGCAACATGTTCGACCGGCGCACGAACATGTATGCCGACTACAACGCGTACCTGTTCGACGTGACCTATTCGGACAGCTCCGTCGTCGAGTTCGAAGTAAACCCGGAATATGGCAGCTCCGTGGCCGCTCAGGTCCCGGTCGCCTACTACGCACCGGTGATCGGGCGACTGCCACGCGTGCTGCGAACGTATGTCCAGAGGGTCTGGGTGCACATGGGCGATGAGGTCTTTGGCGGCGGCAGCGGCTGTTGCCTCCTGATCCATACCGGCTCATACGCGCAGAGTTACATCGACGCCGGAATTCTCGAAGAAGCGCTGGCGCACGAGGCGACGCACACCTCTCTCGACGCGACGATCGCAAACTCGCCCGGGTGGCTCGCCGCGCAGGCCGCCGACGCTGAGTTCATTTCCGACTATGCGCACGACTATCCGGACCGCGAGGACGTCGCCGAAAGCTTCGTGCCCTTTCTCGCCGTCACGGCTTCGGGCAGCGCCGTGGGCGCAACCGTTCGCGCCACGATCGAGGCCACCATCCCGCATCGGCTCGCCTACTTCAGGGCGCAGGGTTTCAACCTGTCGCCGATGCCGACGATTTTCGCGGACGGCTTTGACGGCTGGTAGCGCGCCCAAACAGGCGCACCTGCCATCGAGGCGCGCTGCATGGAGTCATCATTCCCCCTTGCGCGGGAATGACGACGAGAAGAGCGAAAGCGCCGAAGATCAATCGCGCCATGATCATGAGCCAAGCCGCCACCCATCGCGAAGTCCAGAACCGCAGCTTGCTGGTCGTGTCGGTCATGCTCGCGACGCTGATGCAGGCACTCGACACTTCGTCGCCGTCGCGCCGATCCGCTTGAGCACCTCGCTGCGCGCCTGGCGCACCGAGTCGGAAACGGTGTCCTCGTAGGACGTCGATTGCCCGAGCATCTCGACGTTGCCGGCGATGTCGATCGCGTTGACCTGGGCGGCCAGCATAAACGTCGCGCGGACGAGCACGACGCTGCCGAAGTCGAGCGTCCACGGCGTTTCCTCCGGTGCGGTGAAGGTCCGGTTGTTGCGGGTTGCTCATTCGTTGGCGGCGAGGAAATTGCTGGCAGCAAGCCGATTTGCTGCGTCGCATGGTGACACGAATCTCAGAAACGACTATTTTCTGCCACGCGCTGAATGTTAGCGCTAACAAAAATGATCCGAACCACCCGCTCTCACGCTGGCTGGGTTCGAGAGCAAGGGGTGGATGCCATGTGCCCAAGGGGCCCCGCAAGGGGCGAAATGATAAGTAGTAACCTGACCGGGGAAAAAAACACATGAAACACAACAACAGCGACAAGCTGGGGAAACTGAAGTCGAAAGCCCTATTCGTGTTCGTCGGCGGCGTGGTCGTCGTGAATCCCGCTTTCGCTCAGGACGCGAGGGTGGGCGCAGACGACGCCCAGACGATGGGTACGATAGAGGTCACTGGCCTTCGCAACAGCCTTGAGTCTTCGATGAACATCAAGCGCGATGCGACCGGCATCGTGGATGCGATCAGCGCCGAGGATATCGGCAAATTCCCGGACACCAACCTGGCCGAAGCGTTGCAACGCATCACCGGCATCTCGATCGAGCGCCGCGACGGTGAAGGCGCGCAGGTCACCGTGCGCGGATTCGGCCCGGAGTTCAACATGGTGACGCTCAACGGTCGCCAGATCCCGGGCGCCGAGGGCTTCTCCAACGGCGACCAGGTCACCGGCGGCGTCGGTTCCGGCACGCGCGCGTTCAACTTCGCGCAACTGTCGGCGGATGCGATCAGCGGCGTCGAGGTGTACAAGACCGGCCGTGCCAACGCGCCGTCGGGCGGCATCGGCGCCACCATCGACATCCAGACTGCGCGCCCGTTCGATCGTAACGGACTGGTCGCCAGCGCCGGCGCCAAGCTGCTCAAGGACGAGTCGCAAACCCTCGGCTCCGACGTCACCCCCGAGGTGACCGGAATCTTCAGCTACGCCAACCCCGACAAGACCTTCGGCATCGGCCTCAACGGCAGTTACCAGAAGCGCCACGGCGGCGACGTGGAGTCCACTGAGAACGCGTGGAACATCCGCACTTGGCCTGCCTCGGGGATTCCTTCCCAACTCGGCTCCGGCACCGTGGTCACGAATGCGCCGGCCGCGGGAGCGCTCTACGCCATTCCCAACGACCTGCGTTATGCGTTCTCCGATTTCGAGCGCGAACGTGTCAACGGCCAGGCGGTGATGCAGTTCAGGCCCATGGACAGCCTGACCCTGACGCTCGACTACACCTACTCGACGAACAAGATCGAGCAGAACCGCGGCGAGCAGACCATGTGGTTGAACCAGGGCGGCGGCTTCACCGCCATCAAGTTCGACACCAGCAACCCGATCGCGGTGCCGGTCTACCTGCGTGAAGTGACCGGCAGCAAGGACTTCGGCTACGAGCAGCAGTTCAACAATCAGAAGTACAAGCTCGGTTCGCTGGGCTTCAACGCCGCGTGGGACGTCAACGACCGCTTCAGACTGAAGTTCGACACGCACGATTCGAAGAACAAGAGCCTGCCAAACGACCCGGTCACCGGCGGCAGCGCGACTTTCTTCTCTCTGGCCGGCACCAATGCGGACGCGCCGCCGCGCAACTGCACCGGCCCCTACTGCGGCGGCAACTGGTCGCAGGAATTCTTCTTCAACACCGGCCTGCCGATCGCCACGCGTACCTGGTATCCGACCCTGAGCGATGCCAACAACAACACGGGCGGCACGGTCAACCCGAACTTCCCGGCGGGGCAACTGGGCTCTCAGGTCCGGCGCATCTGGATGACGAGCCAGACGAGCGAAGTCAAGCAGGGGCGCCTCGACGGCGAATGGGATTTCGACAACAGCCGCTTCAAGTTCGGTGTCGATTCGATCAAGACGACCCTGACCCGGCAGAACAGCAATGACAGTTACGCCGCACTGGGCGACTGGGGCGTGGCCAACGTCGGCAACGAGCCGGGCATGGTCGCATTGCTGAACCCAATCAGCATCTCCAGCCTGTTCAACGACTACAGCACGAAGGGCATCCCGCCCGGCGCGTGGTGGGGCAACGCCTCGGCACTCGCGGCGTGGGCCGCAAAGGCCTACGGCGTACCGCTCACCTACAACCACAA
>DASSGP010000213.1:0-13091 GCA_035693405.1 Rudaea sp.
CATCGGCGCGTTGCTCGCACTGATGGTCGCGCGCCAGGACCTCGGCATCGTTGCGATCATCGGCATCATCCTGCTGATCGGCATCGTCAAGAAGAACGCGATCATGATGGTCGACTTCGCGCTCGATGCCGAGCGCGAGCAAGGCATGCCGCCGCGCGAGGCGATCTATCAGGCCTGCCTGCTGCGCTTCCGCCCGATCCTGATGACGACATTGGCCGCGCTGTTCGGCGCACTGCCGCTGATGCTAGGCGGCGGTGTCGGTTCGGAGCTGCGCCATCCGCTCGGCATCACGATCGTCGGCGGCATGATCGTCAGCCAGGTGCTGACGCTGTTCACGACGCCGGTGATCTATCTTGCGTTCGACCGGTTGGCTGCGCGCACGCGCAAGCGCTTCGGCAACGACGCTTCGGTCGAGGAGGCGGCGGTATGACCGAACCACGAAGAACACGGAGTGATCAAATTGAACACCTCTCCCGCTGGCGGGAGAGGTCGGCGCGCATAGCGCGCCGGGTTAGGGTGGCGGTTGGCGAAGCTATGCACTTCATAACGTGCGTCGACCTGACACGCCACCCTCACCCCAGCCCTCTCCCGCGAGCGGGAGAGGGGGCAGAGCGCGCGCCGTACATTTCCATCGAAGCAGGCGCCTCATGACCGAGCGCCAGTCCAGCCTCTCCGAGCCCTTCATCCGCCGTCCGGTTGCGACGACGCTGTTGACGATCGGGGTCGCGCTCGCCGGCATCGTCGCATTCACGCTGTTGCCGGTGTCGCCGCTGCCGCAGGTCGACATTCCGACGATCTCGGTTTCGGCGTCGCTGCCGGGCGGCAGTCCGGAGACGATGTCGACTTCGGTCGCGACGCCGCTCGAGCGCCAGCTCGGCCGCATCGCCGGCGTGACCGAGATGACCTCGTCGAGCTCGCAGGGCTCATCGCGCGTGACGCTGCAGTTCGATCTTTCGCGCGACATCGATGGCGCGGCGCGTGACGTGCAGGCGGCGCTCAACGCGGCGCGCGCGCAGCTGCCGACCGGAATGCCGGGCAATCCGACCTATCGCAAGGTCAACCCGGCGGATCAGCCGATCCTGATCCTGGCGATGACCTCGAACACGCTGAGCCAGGGCCAGATCTACGACGCGGCGTCGACGATCGTCGCGCAGAAGATCGCCCAGGTGCAAGGCGTCGGCCAGGCCACCGTCGGCGGTTCGTCGTTGCCGGCGGTGCGCGTCGAACTGAATCCGCAGGCGTTGAACAAGTACGCCATAGCGCTCGACACCGTGCGCACCGCGCTGCAGAACACGAACGCGAATCGACCCAAGGGTTTCGTCGAGGCCGACGACCGCCACTGGCAGATCTATACGAATGACCAGGCGCGTGAAGCGAGCCAGTACCGAAACCTCGTGATCGCCTGGCGCGACGGCGCGCCGGTGCGCCTGTCGGACGTCGCGACGGTCGCCGATTCGGTCGAGGACGTGCGTAACCAGGGATTGTTCAACGGCGAGCGCGCGGTACTCGTCATCATCAGCAAGCAGCCGAACGCGAACATCATCCAGACGATCGACCGGATCATGGCGCTGCTGCCGTCGCTGCGCGCTTCGATTCCGGCCGACATCAAGATCGACATCGCGATCGAGCGCACGAGCACGATCCGCGCATCGTTGCGCGACGTCGAGAAGACGCTGATCATTTCGACGCTGCTGGTCATCCTCGTCGTGTTCTTCTTCCTGCGCAACTGGCGCGCGACGCTGATTCCGGCCGTCGCCGTGCCGGTGTCGCTGATCGGCACGTTCTCGATCATGTACCTGGCCGGCTTCAGCCTCGACAACCTGTCGCTGATGGCGTTGACCGTCGCGACAGGATTCGTCGTCGACGACGCGGTCGTCGTGCTCGAGAACATTTCGCGGCACATGGAGGCCGGAATGCCGCGCATGAAAGCCGTGCTGCTCGGCGCGCGCGAGGTCGGCTTCACCGTGCTGTCGATGAGCCTGTCGCTGATCGCGGTGTTCATTCCGATCCTGCTGATGGGCGGGATCGTCGGCCGCTACTTCCGCGAGTTCTCGATCACGCTGTCGGTCGCAATCGTCGTCTCGCTGCTGGTCTCGCTGACGACGACGCCGATGATGTGCTCGCGCCTGTTGCGCCACGAGCCGGAACGCAAGCCGGGCCGGTTCTTCCAGTACAGCGAGCGCGCGTTCACTGCGATGCGTGGACTCTACGAGCGCACGCTGAAGTCGGCCCTCGCGGCGCCGGCGCTGATGATGTTCATCCTGCTCGTTACCGTGTGCCTGAACATTTTCCTGTACATCCAGATACCGAAGGGGTTCTTTCCATCCGAGGACACCGGGCGCCTGATCGGCGGCGTGCAGGCCGATCAGAGCATTTCGTTCCAGTCGATGTCGCAGAAGATGGTCGAGCTGATGAAGATCGTGAAAGCCGACCCGGCCGTCGCCAACGTGGCCGGATTCACCGGCGGTGGCCAGCGCAACGGCGGCTTCATGTTCGCAGCGCTCAAGCCGCTGGCCGAACGCAAGCTGTCGACCGACGCGGTGATCGCGCGATTGCGCCCGCAGCTCGCGACCGTATCCGGCGCGAGCCTGTTCCTGCAAGGCGCGCAGGACATCCGTGTCGGCGGCCGCCAGAGCAATGCGACCTATCAGTACACCCTGCAGAGCGACAGCCTCGACGACTTGCGCAAATGGGCGCCGAAGATTTCCGATGCGCTGCAGAAAATACCGGAACTGGCCGACGTCAACAGCGACCAGCAGGATCATGGCCTGGAAACCGCGCTGACGTTCGACCGCGCGACCGCGTCGCGCCTCGGCGTGACGACGCAGGCGATCGACAGCGTGCTCAACGACGCGTTCGGACAGCGCCAGGCATCGGTGATTTACAACGCGCTGAACCAGTATCACGTCGTCATGGAAGTCGCGCCGGAGTTCCTGCAGAACCCTGAAACGCTGAAGGATATCTATGTGCAGAACAAGAGCGGCGGCATGGTGCCCCTGATGGCGTTTGCCACCTACGGCCTCGGCTCGACGCCGCTATCGGTGAATCATCAAGGCCAGTTCGTCGCCAGCACGATATCGTTCAACCTCGCCGAAGGCGTGAGCCTGGGCCAGGCGCAGGACGCGATCACGCGCGAGATGTCGCGCGTCGGCGCGCCGCCCACCATCCACGGCGGCTTCCAGGGCACGGCGCGCCAGGCGCAGCAGTCGCTCGGCAGCCTGCCGTGGCTGATCCTGACCGCTTTGCTCACGATCTACATCGTGCTCGGCGTGTTGTACGAAAGCTATGTCCATCCGCTGACGATCCTGTCGACGCTGCCGTCGGCCGGCGTCGGCGCGATCCTTGCGCTGCTCGTCTGCCGGACCGAATTCAGCCTGATCGCGTTCATCGGCGTCATGCTGCTTATCGGCATCGTCAAGAAAAACGCGATCATGATGATCGACTTTGCGCTCGAAGCCGAACGCACGCAGGGCCTGTCGGCGCGGGACGCCGTCTACCAGGCCTGTATCCTGCGCTTTCGTCCGATCATGATGACGACGTTCGCGGCCATGCTCGGTTCGCTGCCGTTGGCGTTCGGTTTCGGCGAGGGCAGCGAAATGCGCCGGCCGCTCGGCATCTCGATCCTCGGCGGCCTGCTCGTCAGCCAGCTGCTGACCTTGTACACCACGCCAGTCGTCTACCTGTACCTCGAGCGCTTCCGCCTGTGGTGCAAGCGCAAGTGGGCGCGCTTCTACCGTCCACCCGAAGGCGAGCCGCAGCAGGTGGCTGTATGAGCACGAGCACTATGGATAAAATGCGAACAAATCCACAACGCGACTCGTTTCGTAGCGCTGACGGCCGCTTTACTCCCTCCCCTTCAAGGGGAGGGCTGGTGTGGGGATGGTGTTGGCCGCGATTGGCGACTCAAGTAACACCATCCCCACCCAACGTTGCTAAGCTCGGCCTTCCGGGCCTCGCAAAGCAACCCGGCCCTCCGCATTCGGCAACTGCTCCTTGCGTTGCTCTACCTCCGGCATCCATGCCGTCGCCTGCTCCGGGCGCTCGGCCGCGCGCGAGCCGATGGCTCGCAGGCGCGCGGCCTCGCCCCCTTGAAGGGGAGGGCTCGGGTCGCATCCTTCGGTTTGTCGCGATCGCACTATTTGCCGCATTCCTCGGCGCGTGCGCCGTCGGTCCGGATTACCACAGGCCCGAACTGGCCGTTCCAGCGGCCTACAAGGAAAACGCCGACTGGCATGCCGCGGATTGGACGCGCGCGCAACCCGGCGACGCCATCAGGCGTGGCGCGTGGTGGGAAGTCTTCGGCGACGCGAAGCTCAACGATCTCGAGCAGCAGATCGACGTGTCGAACCAGAGCCTCAAGCAGGCCGAGGCGCAGTATCGCCAGGCCAGCGCAATCGTCAGCGGCGCGCGCGCGAATTTCTTTCCGACCGTCGGCGTCAGCGCGAGCGGGCAACGCGCCGGACGTTACGGCACCGGCAGCGTCGTCTCGGGCGGCACGGTCATCGGCGGCGGCACGGTTGGCAACTCCGGATCATCGCATCCGACCAATACCTATTCCCTGCCGTTCACGGCGAGCTGGGAACCGGACCTGTGGGGTCAGGTGCGGCGCACGGTCGAAGGCGATGTCGCCAGTGCACAGGCGAGCGCGGCGACGCTGGAGTCGACGCGGCTCAGCCTGCAGGCGCAACTTGCGCAGACGTACTTCCAGCTGCGTGTCGTCGACGAGCAGAAACGGCTGCTCGACGAAACCGTCGTCGCCTACCAGAAGTCGCTGCAGCTCACGCAGAACCAGTACGACGTCGGCGTCGCGGCGCGGGCGGATGTCGTGCAGGCCGACACGCAGCTGAAACAGGCGCAGGTGCAGGCGATCGACCTCGGCATCGCGCGCGCGCAATTCGAGCACGCGATCGCGCTGCTCGTCGGCAAGACGCCGGCCGAGTTCTCGCTGGCCGTCGAGCCGCTCAATGCGGCGCCGCCGTCGATTCCGGTCGAACTGCCGTCGACACTGCTCGAGCGTCGCCCCGACGTCGCGATCGCGGAACGCCAGGCAGCCGCGGCCAACGCGCAGATCGGTGTCGCCGAGGCCGCCTACTTTCCAAACCTCATCCTGTCGGCCACGGCCGGCTACCAGAGTTCGACGTTTTCCAACATCCTGGCTGCGCCGAGCCGGTTCTGGACGCTCGGAGCGCAGCTTGCCGAAACGATTTTCGATGGCGGCGCGCGCGAAGCGCAGGTCGCCCAGGCGCGCGCCGGATTCGATGCGGCCGCGGCGAACTATCGCCAGGTCGCGCTGGCCGCGTTTCAGAACGTCGAGGACAATCTCGCTGCACTGCGTATCCTCGAAGCCGAGGCCGCGGCGCAGGCCGAGGCGGTCAAGTCGGCCGAGCAATCACTTGCGATCGCGCTCAACCAGTATCGCGCCGGCACCGTGAGCTACCTCAACGTCGTCACCGCGCAGACGACGGCGTATAGCAACGAGCGTAACGCGATCAGCATCCTCGGCAACCGGCTGAACGACAGCGTCGCCTTGGTCAAGGCGCTCGGTGGCGGCTGGGACGCAAAAGAGCTGCCGGCGGCAGACGCGATCGATCGGCACTCGACCGCCCCGAAGCCAGGCGTCTGAACCGGGCGTTTACTGGCGCCCGAAACGTTTGGCCGATCGCTCGATCGCTCGCACGCGCTCGACTTGCCGGTCCTTCGGCGGCGCTAGCGTCACGAGCGAATGGATCAGCGTTCGCGCGGCGGCGGTGACCTGTTCGATAGCCAGGTTGAACGCGGCCTCGTTGATCTTCGACGGTGCGTTGAAGCCGCTGAGCTTGCGCACGAACTGCAGGGCCGACGCCTGAATTTCCTCCTCCGTCGCCGGCGGTTCGAAGTTGAACAGAGTCTTGATGTTCCGGCACATGGTGCGCTCCAACGCGATGCGTCGGCTTAGGATACTGCAGCAGTGGCGCGCATCGCCACGCCGCGGTCGCTCCGCTTACGAGGCCGCGTACGCGCGGCGCGAGGCTAGCGCGATCGGCACGCCGAACAGGAACATGTGCACGAACAGACCCGTGGCCAGGATCGCGAGCGGGTAGGACGGCTTGGTCGGAAAGCGCGACAGTGGAATCACGACCAGATTCATGAATGCGTAAACAAAAGCGCCGAACGCCGCACCGCATGCGATCGGCCGGCGCACGAGCAGCGGGATCCGGCTGGCCGCAATCACATAGGACGCCGCCCACAACAACGCCATGAAGAAGTGCAGGCCGAGCCCGAGAGTGGCCGTCGGCGTGCCGCCGGTGTAGGCGTCGCTCCCGAGCAATCCGCTTGCGACCGATTGGAGGATGCGGCTCGGCGCGACGCCGCTGCGCAGGTTCGAAAAAATGATGGCGTAAGCGATGTCGAAAGCGCCGCCGACGAGACCACCCAGGATGATCGAAGCGATTTTCCGATTCATGGTCGAGCGTTTTCCCCTGATAGATAGCGCAGACGGTAATGCCATGCCGCCGTGGCTGCAAGGCTGTCGCGTCGCCGCGATCGCTCCGCGAGTCAATGGGCAATAACTGCAACACCAAAGACCGCTTTCTGATTATTTGATGGTTCCGCTAACCGCGCAGACCGCGTTGCAAGCCGCGCGCAACGACTACTCGGCGCGCAGCCGCAGCCTGCGCAGTACTTCGAGCACGATTTCCGGATCGAGCTGCGCGTGGTAGTTGAAGTGCAGACGCAGCAGTCCCGGCGCGCGATCCAGCACACTGAGGTCATCGCCAGCGCCGAACAGCATGCGCGGCGCCGGCCACTGTTGCGCGATGACCGCGAGCGGAATGCCGGACGCCACCGACCAAGTGGCCAGTCCTCCACTTATCGATGGCAGGTAGCGTGCCGACATCACCGTCGCCAGTGCTGTTTCGAGTGAGGCTCCCTGTGGCAGCGCAAACGTACGAGCATGCGGCGCATCGACATCGTCGCCAGCGGCGACGCTTTCGCGCGTGACGTAAAGATTCATGCTCGCACCGAGCTGCACAACGTCGTTGCTTTCCGGCCGTCCGCTACGAAACAGCTTCCACATGGCGCGCGCCCCCGCTCAGGTTCTTGCCTGCTTTACATTGTCACTGCCAAACCGGGCGATTTCCGCGCTGACCGCGTTTCCCGTTATCGTCAAGGCGCCTGCCGCGATCGGCAGCTTGAATCGGCGCGGACCGGCGCTTCCCGGATTGACGTAGAGCACGTCGTCACGCTCGGTGACGCCCGGCACGTGTGAGTGACCGGAAACGACGACACGGATGTGCGCAGCGCGTGGATCGATGTCGAGCTGCGCGATATCGTGGATCACGTAGATCAGGATCTCGCCGACCTGCACGAGCTGCGTCTCGGCCAGTTCTCCGGCCCAGTCGCCATGATCGTTGTTGCCGCGCACGACGGTAAGCGGCGCCAGTGCCGCAAGCTGTTCGAGAATATCGGGGTCGCCGATGTCGCCGCCGTGGATGATGCGGTCGCAACCTTCGAGGAACGCCTTGACTTCCGGCCGTAGCAGTCCATGCGTGTCGGAGATCAGGCCGACGCGCGGCATCGGGAATTTCTCGAGAGACACATCTGGCGGCTCCGGTGCGCGCGCGGATTAGCCGAAGCGATCATGTTTTCACGGACCGGTCTCGCTGACGCGGACATCAGCGATCCAGTTACGTGCCCGCCGCGCAAGACGCGAGGACGTGTCCTCACCCTCGAAGTCTGCCGAACCATGGCGCAAACGCGATGGGTCGACGCCCTCGAACGCGTTGACGTTGACCACGGCATAGCGATGGTTGTCGATCTGGCTGGTGACGAACGGCACCGCACCGCATTTGGCGCAGACATGGAACGTGGCTGTCCGCGTACCGAATGCATACGGCGACACCAGCGCCGCGTCGCGCACGGTGACGCCGAGACGGGCTTTCGGATTGGAAGTCCAGACGCCGCCATGCTTGACGCAGAAGGAACAACCGCAGGCGCGCGCGGGAATCTCGGACGATTCATCCGGCCAGTCGAGCGTGAATGCGATATTGCCGCAGTGGCATTTGCCGTTGATGATCATGCGACTCTCCGATTCCCGGCAGGCGTGGACCTAGTCGACGATGAAAAGCGTTGCGCCCGCTTCGGTGGACGAACGATGCGGTTCGGCGTCGTCGGCAACCTGGTAGCTCATGCCCGGCGTCAGTGTGAACCGCCGGCCGTCTTCGAGTTCGGTATGCAGTGTCCCGCTGATACACAGCAGGATGTGTCCCTTGACGCACCAATGGTCGGCGCTATAGCCGGGCGTGTACTCGACCATGCGCGCGCGGATCGCGCCGAACTGCCGGGTCCGCCAGAATGCGGAACCAGTCTGGCCCTTGCGCTCGGTGCGTTCGATCTTCGACCAGTCGGTCGTGCCGAACGGTATGTCGGCCATCTGCATGTTGCGCGTCCTCCGCTCCGGGGTCAGGGTTTGGGTGGAGCAGCCTGCGCCGCCTCGTTCCCCTTCAGTCTCAGCGTCATCAGGCTCTCGGTGATGCGAAAAATTTCCTGGATATCGGCGAACGTCGTCGCCGGATCGTTGTTGTAGTCCATCAACCGATGATCGTAGTTCCTTTCCGCCGTGATCTCGTCGATCACGAAGCGTATCTCCTGCAGGGCCGCTCCGCGATGCTCGAAGTTCCGGCCCGACTGGACCGTTGCCGTTTCGAGCGCGCAGTAGAGGCTGAAGGTGTTCGCGTCGGCGGGACACTTGCGGTTGTCGGCGCGATTCCACTTCGCCGGGGAGTCGAGCAGTTGGCGCGCACGCTGGACGATCTGCAGGTCCGCCGGCGTCACCGGCGGTCGCGCATCGGAATCGTCGGCGGTCGCCGGCTGGCTCGCCGGCGCTCGGGCTGCGGCGGCGGCGAGCGGCAGCAGCACGACGATGAACAGGCAGGCAATGCGTATGAGCAAACGCGAATCGGTCATATCGATTCCCTTTCGACACTGCGCGCCAACCGGGCCAACGTTGGCATGATCAGCCCAATGAAACCGCGATGCCGGCGACGTAACAAGCCAGAGCGACCCCGATGCCCCTGAACGGGATGCTGAACCAGTAGACCTTGCCGAGGGCAAACAACCCGCCAAGCATGGCGAGCCCGACAACAAGCAGAAATACCGAGTGGAAAAGCAGCTGACTGTGCGCTACGGCCAGGAAGCCGTACACCAGGCCGAACAGGATTGCGCCCATGCTGTGGCTGGCGTTGAAGCCAACCCAGCACCGCCACATCGTGGTCTCCTTGGTGATGACCGGCGACGTGCGGCTCATGCTGACCTGCAGCGCCGGGTCGCGCGGCGTGAGTTTCGATCCCCGGAACGTATAGGCAAGGTGGATGACGCCGAGCATCAGGATGATGCAGGCACTCAGCAGCATGAGAACTTGTGCGGCGATGGCGTTCTCCATCTTGCCCCGCATGCAGAAGCAGGGTTCAGCGTGCAGCGTAGCAGGCCCCGCACCGTCTCAATAGGGTGTCCCGTCCTTGTGGGCGAAACGCCATTTGCCATCCACGGCGACGGCGGTGAGGTCGTCATCGGGATAGGAGCCCTCGTCGCCCGCAGTCCGGTCGCCGACCTCGAGATAGACCACGTCCTGCGCCGTTTCATTGATCAGGTGATGGCCATCGCCGGATGCCGCCTTGAAGCCGGCGCACATGCCGGGCGACAGTCTGGTTCGCCCATCATCGGTATGCAGGGTCGGATTGCCCTGCAGGATGTAGACGAATTCATCCTGTCTAGAGTGGGCGTGACGAAGAGCCGACACGGCGTTCGGTGCAAGTCGGGTGAGGTTCACGCCGAAGTTGGCGAGACCAAACAAGTCACCCAGAGGCCGCTTCTGCCTGCCCGCCATGCGCGAGGCGAAGGGTTCCGGATAGTTCGATGGCTTGACGCGCGCGGGTGCGTCGGCGGCGCGAATCGCAACGGGATACTTCGCTGATGTCATGGCAGTCGGGTGTCGGTCGCTCCGGCTTCTTCGTGCCTCGCACGTCGCCGGAAGTTCAAGCAGGGGAGGCCAGGAACGGCTCAGGCACCGTCTTGGGTCGTGCCATGACGACGCCCGACCTCGGCGGCGGAACCGGCTACGAGCTGCTCCAGCACCTTGACATCGATGTCGCTGAGCTTGCTTACATACAGGCACCCCTTTGCCGTCGTGTGCTTGCCTAGTCGGGCCAGCAGTTCGTCGCGACCCGGGAGGCTCGCCGTAAGATAGATACTGATGTCGCCCTTGCGCGAGGAGAACCCGACCAGGCACGAATCACCTTCGCGGCCACTGTCGTATCTGTAATGGTAGCTTCCGAATCCGACGATGCTCGTTCCCCACATCACGGGCTTGTGCTTGGTCGCCTTGGCCATCAGTTTGGCCAGGGCCCGGCAATCCTTGCGCCTGGTTTCGTCGGCGATGGCTTCGATATAGGCGTCGACGCTCGACGTCGTCGCTTTGGTCTTGTTTTCGGCCATGGTCACTCCTTGCTGGTTCGCGCGTTGTCCACGGGGCGAAGTTGTTCGGCCAGCGATCGGGTGTTCTGGTTCACGACGTTGCCGGAGTGAAGCGTCGACTTGCGCTCGATCAGCATGACAAGGCATTCCTGTTCGGCAACCGGATTGTGTCGAACACCTTTGGGCACGACGAACATTTCGCCTTCGTCGAGAACGACAGAACCGGATTCCATCTCGATGCGCAGGCGTCCCTTGAGAATGAAAAAGAGCTCGTCCTCGTGCTCGTGGTTGTGCCACCCGAACGTGCCATGCACCTTGGCGACCTTGACGTACGAGTCGTCGAGTTCGCCAACGACTCTCGGCGACCACAATTCGGCAAGTGATTCGGCAATTTGCCTCGGCGATGCAATGTCCTGCATGGGAGTTCCTGCTGGCTGGCCTATGGGTCCGCGTAGATGCTCAGACAATCAACCCACGCGCTGCCACGTCAGCGTGCGTGTGACTGCCGTACTATCTCTTGCCGTCGTTTCGAGCCGGATGACGAGCGTGTCGTCATGGACTTCCATCATGCGCGTAAGAACATGGCCGACGTTTTCAGGCGACAGCGCGGCGAGCAGGGTCTGCGTCACGGTGGCCTTTTCGTCATCGATCGTGTACGTGCCGAAGTACGCGTCGTATCCGCCTTGCGCGCGGCTGTTGTTCTTCGCGCCGCTGGGACCGTCCGGGACGACGACGGAGCGGTCGCGCCGCATGAACTGTGCGGCGAAGTGACCGCTGCGGTCGTAGATCAGCAACGCGACTGGATCTTCGCCGAGCGAGGGTTCGGGACGCCTTTCGCCGGACGCCGTGACGTCGATGCGGGACTGCAGCTGCCACGTTCCCGGAAGAGTCACCGACAGCGCGGCTGCGCGAGCGGAGCTGGAAGTTGCCATGTCATGAGCACCGGTTCAATGACGGATTGGCTTCGGGCCTGCGCGCAAATGCCGCGTGCGCTCGATCACACGAACAACAGGATACCGCACGCTGCCTGCAAAGCGGAACCTACGCATGCTCCTTTCGTAAAATTTCTTCCACGGCAAGTCCGATCGCCAGAATCCTGTGGTCGGTTTCCTGCGTGCCGGCGATCATCAGGCCGACCGGCGCGCTGCCAGGCTCCTGGCACGGAATCGACAGGGCGCAGCCGTCGAATGCGTTGACGATCGACGTGTTGCGCAGCATGCGGCTGTTGAAACGAAAATAGCTCTCGTCGTTCTTGCTGACTTCGGCGATCGTCGGCGCGATGTCGGGCGTGGTCGGCATCAGCATCGCGTCGTAACCACGGGCAACGGCCTCAATCGCACGAATGAAGCGCTGGCGCTGTTGCAGCAAGTCGATGTAGTCGGCCGCGCTCATCGCTTCGCCCGGGCGAATGCGCATAATGACGCGCGGGTCGTATTGGTCTGCGCCATCCTTGATCCATCGACGGTGCCACGCAAACGCCTCGGCGCTGACCAGCGAGCCGCGCGAGCTCACCGTGGCGGCTTGCGCAAACTCAGTCATCGGCATTTCGACGATCGTTGCACCGGCGGTCGACACGCGGGCAAGCGCAGCAGCGAACGCGCTCGCGACGGCTGGCGACAGATCATCCTGAAACACGGTTCTGGGCACGGCGAAGCGCAAGCCGCGCAGGTCGGCGGCCGCAGCAGCACCGCCGGTTTCGGCAGACAGCACCTGATCGAGCAATGCGCAGTCGGCGACCGTTCTGGCGATCGGTCCGGCCGAATCGAGGGAGTACGACAGCGGCAACGCGCCGTCGAGCGGCACGCGTCGCGCCGTCGGCTTGAAGCCGACGAGTCCGTTCAATGCAGCCGGAATGCGCACCGATCCGCCGGTATCGGTGCCGATCGCGCCGGCCACCATGCCGTCGGCGACCGAGATCGCGCCGCCCGATGTCGAGCCGCCGGGAATGCGGCCGGTCGCGCGGTCGAAAACGTTTTTCGGCGTGCCGTAGTGCGGATTGATGCCCAGGCCCGAGTAGGCGAATTCGGTCAGGTTGGTACGGCCGATGATTATTGCGCCGGAATTCTTCACGCGCTCGACGACGGTCGAATCGCGCGCCGCCGGCGGCGTGCCGGTCAGCACGGTAGAGCCGCCAAGCGTGACGACGCCAGCCTCGTCGAACAAATCCTTGATCGAAACCGGAATGCCGGCGAGGGCAGGCAGGTGCGCACCGGCGCGACGCCGCGCGTCAACTTGGTCGGCAGCCGCCAGAGCCTCATGCTCGTGGACGAGAAGGAACACGCGCTTGCCCTCGCCTAGCGGATCGTTGATTGCAGCGAGCGATTGTTCGACGAGCTGGCGGCTGGTGATCTTCTGGATTGCCAGAAGGCGCGACAACTCGACGATCGTCATCGTCGCGAGTTCGCGGCCCTGACCGTTGCGCGCAAGAGCAGGGTCCAGGTGCCCGAGCGCGCTTCCGGCAATTGCGGCGGCGCCCAGGCGAGCGGAATCATGCAGAAAGTCGCGACGATCCTGGTTCATGTTCGCTCCTGGGTTGGCGGGCGCGTCGTGCGAGCCGTCACTAGCCTGCAGACGCGCGAACGAGGCGAAGCAATAATGTAACCGAAACCGCAAGCACGACCGCTGCCGCCACGACCTCGAAA